>CALZCR010000038.1 GCA_945631445.1 uncultured Corynebacterium sp.
AGGAGATCGTCGTCAGCGTGGTCAGGGTGCGCGGCGACAGGGCGTAGAGGGCGGCGGCCACGACCCGGAAGACGGGGGAGCCGACCCGCAGCCGACCCGTGAGCACCAGAAAGCCGGAGAACCCGACGCCGGCGACCACCGTCCACCACAGCCGCTGCGCCACCCAGTCGGGCAGGGGATCGGCGAGCACAAAAAACAGGCCCTGCGGGAAGAAGTACCCGTAGGCCTGGTTCTGGAGTTGGCCGAGCGTGAAGTCGTCGGTCCACGCGCTGGCGGCGCGCGACAAAAAACCGACGGGGTCGGCGACGAGGTCGAGCTTGGTGTCGGCGGCGACACGCCCCGGCGACTGCGCGAACATGACCACGGCCAACACCAGCCAGCCGATCACGTGCGTCAGGGCGCGCGGGCGCATCCGCACGGGGTTACTCGCGGGAGCCGTACTCGGGATCACCCAGGAGCGCCTGCTCGGCGGGCACCGCGTTGGATTGCGGGATGGCGCCGCCCGAGAAGGAGGCCACCCCGAGCACGCCGACGACACCGAGCGCCACGCCGACGACGGCGCTGGCCACGACGGGGCCCAGCGTGCGACGGTTGAGGGAATCGGATTCGAAAGCCATGCGGATCAACCTACCAGTGCGGGGCGGATACTGGAATCATGGACGAGACGCGCAATACTGGAGCGCATGACAAAGGGGGGAGCGCTTGTGACCATTGATCGACGCCGCCCGCGGGTGCTGGGCGCCCTGGGGGCGGCCCTTACGCTGCTCGTCGCCGCCTGCGCCCCGGCAGAAGACTCGCCGTCGCCCGTGACGACGGAGACCAGCGTGACGACGTCCGCCCCGACGTCGACAAGCTCCCAGCCAGCACCGACGCTGCCGACGACGAGCGCGCCGGAGCCGACGCCCGAGGAGATCGCCGAGCAGCGCGTCCCGGACGACGAGCGCGCCAAAATCGCCTCCCTCCTGGTCGTCGGCGTGACCGACTATGACGACGCCCTGGCCAAACTGCGCCAAGGAGTCGGCGGGATCTTCATCCCCAGCTGGGCGGATTCCCGCTTGTTGCACGAACCCGGGCGCGACGTCGCCGCGCTGCGGCAGGCCGTCGGCAGGCCGTTTTCCGTCTCCATCGACTTCGAGGGCGGGCGCGTGCAGCGCCACTCCCAGGTCCTCGGCGACCACCCCTCGCCCCGGGAGCTGGCCGCGACGATGAGCCCGCAGCAGGTCGAGGAGGCCGCCCACGGGCTGGGGCGCACCCTGCGCGCCCACGGGATCACCGTCGACTACGCCCCGGTGCTCGACATCGACGCCGCCGGCCTCGAGGTGGTCGGGGACCGGGCCTTCAGCGCCGACCCGTGGGTCGCCGGCGACTACGGCGCCGCCTTCGCCCGCGGACTGAACCGGGCCGGGGTGGCCCCGGTGTACAAGCACTTCCCAGGCCACGGCCGCGCCAGCGGCGACACCCACCACGTCGCCGCCGTCACCCCACCCTGGCCGGAGGTCGCCGCCCACGACGCCGCGGCCTGGGCAGTGGCCCTTGAGCAGCGCCCCGCCGCCGTCATGGTCGGGCACATGATCGTCCCCGGCCTCGGCGAGCACGTCCCCGCCTCCCTGAACCCCGAGGTCTACCGGGTGCTGCGCGAGGGCGACTACCCCGGCGGTCAGCCATTTGCCGGATTGACCTACACCGACGACCTCTCCGGCATGCGGGCGATCACCGACGCGATGAGCCTGCCCGAGGCCGTGGCGCGTGCCATCGCCGCCGGCGCGGACCAGGCGTTGTGGTCCTCCGGCACGGAGATCGGCCCGGCCGTCGACGCCGTCCAGCACGCCTTGGCGCAGGGGGAGATCGCCGCGGAAGACGTCGATTCCGCGGCGCAGCGGGTCCAACTCCAGCTGGCCTACGCGGGGTTATGAGGGCGGCGGAACTAGGAGCTTTCCATTTACTGCAACTACCCTGGACGTCGTGAGCGGATCAACGAGCAAGCGTAGTGACGGCCGGGGCTGGAAAGTCGCCCTCGGCGTTGTCGTCGGCTTAATCCTCATCGCCGTCGTGGCCTACGGCGTCGACTACTTCGCCAACAAAGACAAGGTGCCGCGCGGCACCGCCGTCGGCGGCGTGGAGATCGGCGGCATGGATAAGGCGGAGGCCAGCCAGACTCTGCAGGCAGAACTCGGCGGCGTGGAAACCGACCCCGTCACCGTCGCCGCCGGGGAGCTGACCAGCCAGCTCATCCCGGCGGAGTCCGGCCTGGGCATCGACTGGGACGCCACCGTCGTCGCCGCCGGCGAGTCCTCGGCGAACCCACTGGTGCGCATCTCCGGGTTGTTCACCACCCGGGAAGTCGACGTGGTCTCCCAGACCGACGAAGCCGCGCTGAACCCTCAGCTGGACCGCGTCGCCGGGGAGCTGTTCGTCGCCCCGGCCGACGGCGCCGTGGGACTTGAGGGCGGCGAGGTGCGCGTCACCGACCCCGTCGTCGGGCAGGAAGTCGACCGCGCCGAATTACAGGAAGAGGTCACCGGCGGCTGGCTCGACCCCGCCGGCGTCGAGGTCGAGGCCCTGCCGCTGGAGCCTGCCATCAACCAGGACGTCGTCGACGACGTCGCAGGCGGCGCGGCCGCCGAAGCAGTCTCCGGACCGCTGGTGCTCAACGGCGACGACGACGTCGACGGCGTCATCGAACCGGCCCGCATCGGCGAATTCGTCGCCTTCCGCAACGACGAGGGCGCCATCCTCCCCGAGGTCGACGTCGAGGCTGCCACCGCGCTCCTCGACGAGCAGCTGGCCGTGACCGAAACCGAGTCGATCAACGCCCGCATCAACTCCGACGGCTCGGTCACCCCGCACCAGGACGGCCGCGCCGTCGATTGGGAGACCACCATGGACGGCTTCGTCGAGCGCGTGATCGGCGACGAGCCCCGCGAGTGGGACGCCCTCTATGAGGACGACCCCGCGGGATTCACCACCGAGATGGCCCAAAACGCCGAATTCAACCAGGTCATGGGCGAATTCACCACCTCCGGCTACTCGACGACCTCGGGGCAGAACATCGCCGTGATCGTCGGCGACGTCTCCGGCGCCATCGTCGCCCCCGGTGAAGTCTTCTCCCTTAACGAGTTCACCGGCCCCCGCGGCACGGCCCAGGGCTACGTCGAAGGCGGCATCATCGAAGACGGCCGTGCCGGCACTGCCGTCGGCGGCGGCATCAGCCAATTCGCTACCACCTTGTACAACGCCTACTACTTCGCCGGCCTCGAGGACGTAACCCACACCCCGCACAGCTACTACATCTCCCGCTACCCGGCCGGGCGTGAGGCCACCGTCTACGAAGGCGCCATCGACCTGGCCTTCCGCAACCAGACCGATGTGCCGGTGCGCATCGAGGCCTCCGTCGGCGGCGGCTCGTTGACCGTGCGCATCATGGGCGTGGACAAATACGACGTGGAATCGGTCAACGGAGGGCGCTGGGCGACGACTCAGCCACGCGAGATGACCGTCTCCGGCAGCGAGTGCATCCCCTCCAGCGGCATCCCGGGCTTCACCACCTCGGACACCCGCATCGTCCGCGACAAGGCCGGCAACGAGGTCTTCCGCAACACCGAGACCACCGTCTACGACCCGCAGCCCATCGTCCGCTGCACCGGCTAGCCCGCCCCACCCCGGAAGTGACGCACATCACTGCAGGTGCCCTCGTGCGAAGTGGAATCGGGTCGGCCACGTAAGATGCCCGCTGTATGAACCGCAAAGGCTGCGGGCACCGGAGGAGCGAGAATGTCCAGGGTTAAGTTTCACGGCGACCAGCAGTACCCGCTGGAAATGCACAAGGTCCGTATCATCCAGAAGTTGAATTTGCTGCCGATCGAGGAACGCCTCGACGCACTGCGGCAGGCCGGCTACAACACGTTCCTGCTGCAGAACGACGACGTGTTCCTCGACATGCTCACCGACTCCGGCGTCAACGCCATGAGCCAGGAGCAGCAGGCCGCGATGATGCAGGCCGACGACGCCTACGCCGGCTCCTCCACCTACACCCGCCTGGAGAACAAGGTCCGCGAGCTTTTTGGCATGCAGTATTTCCTGCCCGCCCACCAGGGACGAGCCTGCGAGAACATCATCTTTTCCACGTTGGTCGACGACGGTGACGTCATCCCGATGAATTACCACTTCACCACCACCAAGGCCCACATCACGGCCAACGGCGGCACCGTGGCGGAGTACCTCCACCCGGAGGGCATCGACGTCACCGCGGAGCACCCGTTCAAGGGCAACATGGACGTCGGCCAGCTGCGCGAGCTGCTCGCCTCGGATGCGAATGTGCCGCTGGTGCGCATGGAGGCCGGCACCAACTTGATCGGTGGCCAACCCTTCTCGCTGGAAAACTTGCGCGAGGTCCACGCCGTCGCCCAGGAGCACGGAATTCCGCTGGTGCTGGACGCGTCGCTGTTACAGGACAACCTGTACTTCATGAAGAAGCGGGAAGAGCAGTGCGCCGACATGGAGATCCGCGAGATCGCCATGGCCGTCGCCGACGCCTGCGACATCTTCTACTTCTCCGCCCGCAAACTCGGCTTCGGCCGCGGCGGCGGCATCTGCATCCGCGAGGAAGAGACCTACAAACAGATGCGTGGCCTGGTGCCTCTGTTCGAGGGTTTCCTCACCTACGGCGGCATGTCCGTCCGCGAGATGGAGGCCATCACCGTCGGGCTGGAAGAGACCATGGACTATGACATGATCTCCCATGGCCCGGAGTTCATCGAGTACACCGTGCGCGAGCTGGATCAGCGCGGCGTGCCCGTGGTCAAGCCCGCCGGCGGCCTGGGCGCGCACCTCAACGCGATGGACTTTGTGGATCACATCCCGCAGACCCAGTACCCGGCCGGCGCGTTGAACGCGGCGTTGTACCTGACCTCCGGGGTGCGCGGCATGGAACGCGGCACCATGAGCGAGGAGCGCGACGCCGAGGGCGTCGAGCCGCTGGCGAACATGGAGCTGGTGCGCCTGGCGCTGCCGCGGCGCGTGTTCACGCTCTCGCAGCTGAACTACCTCATCGACCGCGTGACGTGGCTGCATGAGAACCGCGAACTGATCGGCGGCCTAGAGTGGGAGGAGGAGCCGGAGATCCTGCGCTTCTTCTACGGCCGAGTGCGCCCGACTTCGGACTGGCCGCAGAAGCTGCTGGCCAAGTTCCGCGAGGACTTCGGCGACTCGCTGTAGAACACACGCCATGTTTCACGTGAAACATGGAAGGAAAAAGGGGGCGACCGTATCGGTCGCCCCCTTTTACTGTGGAGCCGGTGACGAGAATCGAACTCGCACCCTCAGCTTGGGAAGCTGATGTTCTACCACTAAACTACACCGGCATTCGCCCGCATTGCTGCGTGCCAAATAACTGTAGCACTGGGGCCCGGCCCACGGAGAAACCGGGGCACGTAGACTGGGAGACGTGCTTCTCTCAGACCGTGACATCAGATCCGCCGTAGACTCCGGCCGCCTCGGCATCGAGCCATATGAGCCACGATTGGTGCAGCCGTCGAGCATCGACGTCCGCCTGGACAAATACTTCCGGGTGTTCAACAACTCCCGCTACACCCACATCGACCCCAAACAGCCGATGGACGACCTGACCACCATGGTGGAGGTTCCCGACGACGAACCCTTCGTCCTGCATCCGGGCGAATTCGTACTCGCCTCCACTCTGGAGATGTTCACCTTGCCGGAAGACCTCGCCGGCCGCCTGGAAGGAAAAAGTTCTCTGGGTCGTTTGGGGCTGTTGACCCACTCGACCGCCGGTTTCATTGACCCGGGTTTCACGGGGTGCATCACTCTGGAGCTGTCGAACGTGGCGAACTTACCGATCACGCTGTGGCCAGGCATGAAGGTCGGCCAGCTGGCGATCTTTCAGATGTCCTCGGCCGCCGAGGTGCCCTACGGCACCGGTCAGCTAGGTTCGAAGTACATGAACCAGCGCGGCCCCACGCCCTCAAAGTATTATCTGAACTTCCGCTAGGAGATCTGCCCGCCCCCGGGGCGACGGGCCGGAGCCCTCGGCCGAACTCTGTGGGAGCAGGGTATTGTCTGAGGGCATGAAGGTGTTGACCGTATATGACCCGGCCCAGGTGCCGCATGAAACCATCGCTGATTTCCTGTACTGGTACGACCTGACGATGGAATTCGTCGAAGACCGGGACTACGACTCCACCGAGGGCACCGCCGAGGTCCTGTTGCCCTGGCTCGCTGAGATGCGGGAGAAGTTCCCGCCGAAGGTCGACGGCGCGGACAACACCACCCGCTACATCATCGGTTCGACCTACATTTACGCGCGCCTAGGCGACGACCTCGCCGGCGAGGCACTCGCCCAAGGGCAGGCGCGTGCCCGGGAGCTCGGCCTCGGTTCCTATGTCGCCGGCTCCGGCCAGACGGTGCTTCCCGACGGAACGGCTATCGCCTGACCGCCTACTGGCGATAGCTGGCCAGGAAGTTGCCCAGCCGGTCGAGGGCATTTTCCAGCTGTGAGGCCCACGGCAGCGTCACCACCCGGAAGTGCTGGTGGTCCGGCATGTTGAAGCCGGTGCCCTGCACCATGAGGATCTTTTCCTGGCGCAGCAGGTCCAGCATCAGTTGGGTGTCGTCGTGGATCTCGTAGACGTTCGGGTCCAGCTTCGGGAACGCGTACAGCGCCCCCTTCGGCTTGACCGCAGACACGCCCGGGATTTCGTTGAGCTTCTCGTAGGCGATGTCGCGCTGGCGCAGCAAGCGGCCGTCCTCGCCGGTCAGCCCGTAGATGGACTGCCGGCCGCCGAGGGCCACCTGGATGGCGTGCTGGCCCGGCACATTCGAGCACAGCCGCGTTCCGGCGAGCAGCTCCAGGCCCTCGATGAAGCCCTTGGCGTACTCCTTCGGCCCGGTGACGATGACCCAGCCCGCGCGGTAACCGGCGACGCGGTAAGCCTTGGACAGGCCGTTGAAGGTCAAGGTCAGCACGTCGGGGGCGACCTCCGCCATGCAGATGTGCTGCGCGTCGTCGTAGAGGATGCGGTCGTAGATTTCGTCGGCGAGGATCATCAGGTCGTGTTCGCGGGCGACCTGCGCGATGTCTTCCAGCACCTTGCGCGGGTACACCGCACCCGTCGGGTTATTCGGATTGATCACCACGATGGCCTTGGTGCGCTCGGTGATCTTGGAACGGATGTCCTCTATCGAGGGGTTCCAGCCGTCCTCCTCGTCGAGGACGTAGTGCACCGGGTTGCCACCGGCCAGCGTCGTCGAAGCGGTCCACAGCGGGTAATCCGGCATGGGGATCAGGATCTCGTCGCCGTCGTTGAGCAGCGCCTGGGTGACCATGGAGATCAGCTCAGAAACGCCGTTGCCCAGGTAGACGTCGTTGACGTCGAAGTGGGGGAAGTCCTCGATGACTTCGTAGCGGGTGACCACTGCACGGCGCGCCGGCAGAATGCCCTTGGAAGTGGAGTAACCCTGCGAGGTCGGCAGGTTGGCGATCATGTCGCGCATGATCACGTCCGGGGCGTCGAAGCCGAAGACGGCGGGGTTGCCGGTGTTCAGCTTGAGGATGGTGTGGCCTTCGGACTCCATGCGCTCAGCCTCCGCGGCGAGCGGTCCGCGGATGTCGTAGAAGACGTTCTTCAGCTTGTCCGCCTGGTCGAAGGTGCGCGGAGCGCGACGGGCCGAGGCGGCCTTCTTCTTCGGCTGCTCCGGCGCCTGCTTCGCCGGGGCCGGCTGTTTGGTAGTTTCTTTTTCGTTCTGCGGCGTGTCTGTGGTATCTGGCTCGTTCTCGCTCATAGGGACATGGTGCCACACGGAGCAATGCCCTGGGAAAAGTGCCGGGGGCCCACCCCGCGCGTACGGGTGAGACGCTACTTCTTCTTGAACTTGTCCAATGAGCGCTTCGCGAAGCCCATCGCCTCATTCGTCAGTTCACCGGCCAACTGCTGCCGCTGCGCCTTCAACTCCGCCTGGCGGGCTTGCTCCGCGGCTTTACGCTCCGCGTTGCGTAGGGCGTCGGCGGACTGGATCTCGCGCAGCCGTTCCTTCTCGATCTGCTTGGGCGAGGGCGTGTACCAGGACTTCGGGCCGATCTTCATCACATACAGCAGGATCCACACCATCGGAATCACAAAAAGCAGCAGCCCCGCGAGCTCCCCGACCGCGGTCATGAGAATCGGCGTGGCGACCAAGGCGCCGACCGTGGTCAACCCCAAAATCCCGGCCTTGGTGTTCTTCGACGACTTATGCGCCGCCGCAATTTCCTGCGCAGAGTACACGGTGTCCAGTTCCTTGCCGGAGCCGTCCGGGTTCTGCGGGATGTCGAGGAAATACTGATCCAGGTCACTGCGCACGTTGGCGTGAGTCACGCCTTTGCAGCGGTCGTCGTACTCGTCGATAGTCAGGCGGCCTTCCGCGAACGCGCGCCCCAGGGCAGCCATCGCTGAATTCCGCTCTTCGTCACTGAGACGAACAGCAGGATCACGACGGTTGCCATAAGGGATGCTCATAGTCCCGATTCTAGACACAGGAGCCCACCGGTGAATCGGGGAAGACCCTGATTTCCGTACGCTCTCCGCGAATGACGACATCCCCTGACTCCGGAGCGGAATCAGGGGATGAAATCACAACAACTTACCGACGGTCAGACTCGTCGTCCTGCTCATCGACGTCTGACTCAGCGACCTCCGGCGCCCGCGGCAGTGGAGCGGCGGGCGGGGCCGGGGGAGCGGGAGCCGCAGGGACGCCAGAATTTTCTGCACGTGCAGAATCCGCGGCCGGGGGCATAGGAGCCACTGGAGCGCCGGGCGGGGGCGGCGCAGATGACGCACCCGGAGCCTTTGGTGCGGGAGGGGCAGGGAGTTTGGGCGGGGTCGCGGATTCTGCCGCTGCAGAACCCGAGCCCGGTGCTAGAGGAACCGACGGCGCACTCGGGGCAGCGGGATTTTCTGCACGTGCAGAATCCG
>CALZCR010000039.1 GCA_945631445.1 uncultured Corynebacterium sp.
CGCCGAGACCGGCGCCGGCCAGCACGGCACCGCCACCGCGCTGGTGTGCGCCCTGCTGGGCTTGGAGTGCGTCGTCTACATGGGCGCGAAAGACATCGCCCGCCAGCAGCCGAACGTCTACCGCATGCAGCTGCACGGCGCCCAGGTCGTGGGCGTCGACGCCGGCGCGGGCACCCTCAAAGACGCCGTCAACGAGGCGATGCGCGACTGGACCGCCTCCTTCCACGACTCCCACTACCTGCTGGGCACCGCCGCGGGGCCGCACCCGTTCCCCACGATCGTGCGCGAATTCCACCGCGTCATCGCCGAAGAGTCCAAGGCGCAGCTGGCTGAGCGCATCGGCAAGCTGCCGGACCTGGTCGTGGCCGCCGTCGGCGGCGGCTCCAACGCCATCGGCATGTTCTCCGCCTTCATCGACGACGAGTCCGTCGAGCTAGTCGGCACCGAGCCCGGGGGAGAGGGCATGGACTCCGGCAAGCACGGCTCCGCCATCACCGAAGGCAACGTCGGCATCCTGCACGGCACGAAGTCCTACCTCATGCGCAACCCCGACGGACAGGTCTCCGAGTCCCACTCGATTTCCGCGGGCCTGGACTACCCGGCCGTCGGCCCGCAGCACGCCCACCTGGCCAAGACCGGCCGCGCCCGGTACCTGCCCGTCACCGACGCCGAGGCGCTGCAGGGCTTCCAGTACTTGAGCCGCCACGAAGGCATCATCCCGGCGCTCGAGTCTTCCCACGCCTTCGCCTACGCTCTCCAGCGAGCGAAGCAGGCGGAGGAGGAAGGCACCTCCATCGACATCCTGGTGTGCCTGTCCGGCCGCGGCGACAAGGACGTCGACCATGTGCGCCGCACGCTGGAAGAAAACCCCCACTACGTCCTGAAGGAGGACTAAGCCATGAGCACCCGCTACGAGAAGCTCTTCGCCGATCTCGCCACCCGCAACGAGGGCGGCTTCGTCCCCTTCATCATGCTCTCCGACCCCTCGCCGGAAGACGCCCTGGAGATCATCTCCACGATCGTCGACGCCGGCGCCGACGCCCTGGAGCTCGGCGTGCCGTTCTCCGACCCGATCGCGGACGGCCCCACGATCCAGAAGGCCCACGTGCGCGCCCTCGACGGGGGAGCGACGGTGGCCCAGTCGCTCGACCAGATCCGCACGCTGCGCGCGAAGTACCCCGACCTGCCGATGGGCATGCTCATCTACTCCAACGTGGCTTATGTCCGCGGCCTGGACGACTTCTACACCGAGTTCCAGGAGGCCGGCGTCGACTCGATCCTGCTGCCGGACGTGCCGGTGCGGGAGGGCAAGCCCTTCGCCGAGGCCGCCGAGCGTCACGGCGTCGACCCGATCTTCATCGCCCCGGCCAACGCCAGCGCCGCCACCCTCGAAGGCGTCTCCGCCCGCTCCAAGGGCTACATCTACGCCATCTCCCGCGACGGGGTGACCGGCACGGAACGCGCCTCGGAGACCACCGGTCTGAAGGACGTGGTGGACAACGTCACCCAATTCGACGGCCCGCCGGTGCTGCTGGGCTTCGGCATCTCGCGCCCGGAGCACGTCTCCGACGCCATCGCGGCAGGTGCGGCCGGCGCGATCTCGGGTTCGGCGATCACGAAGATCATCGACAAGTACACCGAGTACGAGCACCCGAATCCGGGGCGCATCACCGACATGGACGCGCTCAAGCAGGAGCTGGCCGAGTTCGTCGGCGCCATGAAGGCCGCCACCACGAAGTAGCTTTCTCCCGTCCCCGCCCGTCCCCTGACCACACCTCAGGGGCCGGGTTTTTGTTTCACGTGAAACACGCATCCTCGCCTGTGCATCGCGGGAAGCGCCGTCCCCGTCGCGGGCATACTGGGGGACATGCCCCCTCGGAGCTTTCCCCCGGAGCTCGACCACGACTGCCAAGGAGTGAAGTTTCACGTGAAACACCCAGCCGCCCCAGCCATAGCCGTCACCGACCTGGGCAAGACCTTCGGTAACTTCCGCGCCCTCGACGGGTTGTCCATGACCGTGGAGCAGGGCAGCGTCCACGGCTTCTTGGGCCCCAACGGCTCCGGAAAATCCACCACCATCCGCACGCTGCTGGGGCTGCTCCACCCCACGGAAGGCTCCGTCCGGGTCCTCGGGGAAGACCCGGCCCGCACCCCGCAGATCCTCGCCCGCGTGGGCTACGTCCCCGGCGACGTCGCCCTCTGGCCCACGCTCACCGGGGCAGAGGTGCTCCGCGCCCTGGAGTCGCTGCGCGGCCGACCCAGCAACCGCCGCAAAGAACAAGAACTCATCGACGCGTTCCAACTCGACGTGCGTAAGCGGACGCGCGAATACTCGACGGGCAACCGTCGGAAAGTCAGCCTGATCGCCGCGCTGTCCATCGACGCCGACGTACTCATCCTCGACGAGCCGACGGCGGGGCTCGACCCGCTGATGGAGCAAGTCTTCATCGGGCAGATCCGCGCCGCGCACACCGAAGGCACGACCGTGCTGCTGTCCAGCCACATCATGGCGGAGGTGGAAAAACTCTGCGACCACGTCACCGTGATCAAGGACGGCCGCGTCGTCGAGGACGGCACGCTCACGCAGCTGCGGCACCTCTCCGCGCACAGCGTCTCGGCGCGGCTGCCCGACGCCGCGGCTTTCCTCGCCCGCCACCCCGCGGCGGCCCGCGACGGAGAGACCGTCACTTTGACCGTGGAGCGCGCAGACCTGTCGACCACCTTGCGGGAAGTGCTCGACGCCGGGGGAGAAGACGTCTTGAGCCAGCCGGCCAGCCTGGAAGAGATCTTCCTGGAGCACTACGAGGTCGCCCCGGCAGAGGGAGGCCGCCATGATCGCTGAGACGCTGACCCTGACCCGCCTGAACCTGCGGCTCAAACGCGGCTACCTGGCGGCGTGGCTCATCCCGCTGTGGATCCTGGTCGCGGCTTTTCCGGTGGCGTACCAGGAGTACTACCCGACGCTGGCCTCCCGGCAAGAGATGCAGGAGGCGATGAACGCCAACGCCGGCACCATCGCCATCTACGGGCGCATCGCGGAACCCGGCACCGTCGGCGACATGGTCACCTGGGAGGTGGCGATGTGGCTCGGCGTGCTCGGCTCGGTGATGGCGGTGCTGCTGATCACCTCGCTGCACCGGCGCACCGAATACGACGGCGTCGGCGAGCTGCAACGCTCCACGGGCATTCGGCCGGCGACGCCCGCGGCGGCGGCGCTGCTGACGACGTTCACGGCCACCGCGCTGCTCGGCGCCGGCGCCGGCGCCATCTTGTTCGGGCTGGGCGCCGTCGTCGACGAGTTTTATGCCGCCGGGGCGCTCGCCTTCGGCGTCACCGTGTTCGTGATGACCTTCGCCTCGGCGCTGCTGGCCGAACTCGTCTTGCTCTTCGTCTCCGACGGCAGCTCCCTGACCCTGACCGCGCTGGTGACGATCGTCGCGTCTTTTTTGCTGCGCGCCGCCGCAGACGTCCAGCAGATCGACTGGCTCAACTGGCTGACCCCGCTCGGTTGGCGCGCCCAGATCGTGCCCTACGACCGGGATGACTGGTCCGCGGCCGCCATCGCCGCAGCGATCTGCCTGGTCGGCGTGGTAGCCGTGATGACGGCCGAGAGGTTCCGCTCCTTCGGCTCCGCCCTGGTGCGCGTGCCAGCACCCGCGCGCACGCCCGACCGCCGGGTCCGGGGCATGTTCGGGTTGCACCGCCTGCAGATCACCCCGGCCGTGGTCGCGTGGCTGGCGGTGCTCGCCGTGCTGGCGGCTTTCCTCATGGCCATGTCCGGCTCCATCCAGGAACTGGTCGCAGGCGAGGGCGCCACCGGGGAGATCTTCCGGGACCTGCTCGGCGGCACCGCGGCCTACGAGGCGTTCATCGGCTACATCGCCCAGGTCTGCGGCATCCTCATCGCCGTCGCCGCGGTCAGCGTGGTCCACGGGCTGCGCCGCATCGAGGTCGACCGCACCTTAGACATGGCGCGCTCCACGGGGATTCGGCGGGTGACGCCGCCGGCGGTGATTTTCAGCTGGGCGCTCATCGTCGCCGTCGCCTTGGTCGCGGTGCTGCACGCGGCGGGCGCCTTCGGGTTGTGGACGCAGGAGACGACCGCGCCGCAGGACTACACCACCCTGGCGTGGGCGGCGTGGTCGCAGCTGGCGGCGGCGTGGGTCACCCTCGGCTTCGCCACCGCCGTCGTCGGCCTGCGCCCCGACGCCACCACGGCGTCGTGGCTGGTCGTCGGGGTCGCCGGGACGGTGGCGCTGGTGGGGGAGATCTTCCAGTTTCCGCGGTGGGCGATCGACCTCTCACCCTTTTCGCACACGATGGTCAACGCGGACAGCGACGTGGCGCCGATCGTCGTCATGCTGGCGCTCGGCGCCGCGTTCATCGCCCTCGGGCTGGCGGGCGCGGCCCGGCGCGAGGTGCGCTGAGGCCGGCGGCCCCTCAGCGCGGGTCCGGCCAGGCGCCCCGGTGGTAGGAGTCCGGCCAGGCGATCTTTTCTCGGGCGACGCCCAATTCGTGGGCGGCGCGGAGCGGGAAATTCGGGTCGCGCAACGCCTCGCGGCCGATGAGCACGGCGTCGGCCCGGTCTTCCGCGATGATTGCCTCCGCCTGCTGCGGGGAGGTGATCATGCCGACCGCGGCGACGGCGATGCCTGCGCGGCGGCGGATCTCTTCGGCGAAACGCACCTGGTAGTTCGGGCCGACGGGGATCTCGGCGGGCACGAGCCCGCCGGAGGTGACGTCGATGAGGTCCACCCCCGCGGTTTTCAGCTCCTGGGCGAGCGTCACCGTCTGGTCCAGATCCCACGCGGCTTCCTCGTCGACCCAGTCCGTGGCGGACAACCGCACCAGCAGCGGCATGTCTTCGGGGATCGCGGCGCGCACGGCGGTGACCACCAGGCTGAGCAGGCGGGTGCGGTCGTGGAAGGAACCGCCCCAGGAGTCGTCGCGCCGGTTGCTCAGCGGGGAGAGGAACTGGTGCAGCAGGTAGCCGTGGGCGGCGTGGATCTCGACGAGGTCGAAACCGGCCCGCACGGCGCGCCGCGCGGCGGCAGCGAAGTGTTCGGGCAGGGCGCGGATCTCGTCGCGGTCGAGTTCCTGCGGCGTCGCCATGCCCGGGCCTGCGATAGGGGAGGGAGCCACCGGCCGCCAGCCGCCGTGTTCTTCCGGGATGGTCCGGGAGCCGTAGTCGGGTTGGCCGGGCAGCGCCGGGACGGTGGAGGCTTTGCGCCCGGCGTGGTTGAGTTGCACACCCATCTTCGCGCCCTGGGAGTGGACGAAGTCGACGATCTCCGCCCACGCCTTTTCCTGTTCGTCATTCCATAGCCCGGTGCACGCCGGGGAGATCCGCCCTGCCGGGGTCACGCCCGTGGACTCGGCGATCAACAGTCCGAAGCCGCCGACGGCGCGGGCGCCGTAGTGGGCGAAGTGCCATCCTTCGGGGACTCCGTCCCCGCTGATGCAGTGGTATTGGCACATGGGAGGGAGCCAGATCCGGTTGGGGATCTCGAGGCCGCGCAGAGTGAGGGGCTGATGCAGGTTCGTCATGGCCCCCAGGTTATCCACCCGGGGCGGTCCAGGGCTCGTAGACTGACCGGCCATGAGCGTCTCACAGAGAATTACAAAACTGGTCAAGGGCGTCGACCCGTTGATCGTCCTGATCATCCTCGCCGTCTTAGTCGCGATCGTCGCGCCCGCCCGCGGCCAGTTCGCGGAGTGGTTTGCGGTGGCCACCAACTTAGCCATCGCGTTGCTGTTCTTTCTCTACGGCGCCCGCTTGTCGACGAGGGAGGCGCTGGCCGGCCTGACGAACTGGAAGCTGCACCTGACGATCCTGGCGTTTACTTTTGTCATTTACCCGCTGTTGGGGCTCGCGCTGTACCCGTTGACGTTTTTCATCTCCGACGAGCTCTACCGCGGAATTTTGTTCCTGACGTTGGTGCCGTCCACGGTGCAGTCGTCGGTGGCGTTTACTTCGATCGCCAGGGGCAATGTCTCGGGCGCGATCGTCGCGGCCTCGGCCAGCAGCCTCGTGGGCGTGTTCGCCACCCCGTTGCTGGTCATGGCGTTGATGTCGACGGGGGAGGGCGTGCAGATCGACGCGCAGGTCTTCCTCGACATCGCGCTGCTGCTGTTGCTGCCGTTCGTCCTCGGCCAGATCGTGCGCCGGTGGGTCAAGGGCCTCGCCGCGCATAAGGCGACGAAGGTCGTCGACCGCGGTTCCATCACCATGGTCGTGTATTCGGCTTTCTCCTCGGGCATGGTGGCCGGGGTCTGGACCCAGGTGGCGGTGGGGGAGATCGTCTTTTTGGTGGTGCTCTCCGTGGTGGTGGTGGTGTTCATGCTGTGGCTGACGCGGGTGATCTCCCAGTGGCTGGGTTTCCCGCGCGCCGACGTCATCGCCATCGAGTTCTGCGGTTCCAAGAAGTCTCTGGCCACCGGCCTGCCGATGGCGTCGGTGATGTTCGGGGGCGCGAGCCTGGGGCTGCTCATTTTGCCGCTGATGATCTACCACCAGGTCCAGTTGATGATCTGCTCGTGGTTGGCGGCGCGCTACGGCAAGCAGACGCCGGAGGCGGTCGCGGCCTGAGAAAGCTTGCGCAATGCCCGCGGAAAGGCCACTATATTCCACGTGAAACGACACCTTTACGTCCGCACCGACCTCTTCGTCCCCGGGGTGGGGGCCCTGATCAACATCGCCCACCTCGAGGAGATCGACGACGCCCAGTGCACGCTGCGCCGCATGATCGAGATGAACGGCGAGGAAGCCATCATGGGCGCCGCCGTCGACGGACAGACCGTGGGCGCGATCAACAAGCCCAACGAGACCGTCCCGCACCCGGACACCTACGACCAGTTCCCGGACATCACGGCCACCTACCTCGAAGCCGATGAGTTTGACGCGCTGTGGACCGAGACGGTGGCCAAGTTCCCGGAGCTGTGCTGACCCAGCCCTGGGTGGCCCGCGCGTTAAAACACGAGGTTGACCAGGGCCATGTACGCCAGCGTGCCCGCCAGGATAGAGATCGCGGGGCGGCGGAAGATCAGGTGGGCCACCAGCGTCGCCCCGACGCCGAGCAGCCCCGCCGCCCAGCCGCCGAGGGCTTCCCCGGAGCCGGCGAGCGTGTAGACCACCAGCACCGTCATCACGCCCACGGGCATGGTCACCCCGAGCAGCTTCACCAGGTCGGAGTCTCCCAGCGCCCGCCGCGCCCGGAACGGGATCGCGCGCAGCAGCACCGTGACCACGGCGACCGGGATCAGCACCGCCAGCACCGTCCCCAGCCCGACGCCGGTGGGCAGCCCCGTCACGTAGTCCACCGCCACGTCAACCGGTCGTCCAGGCGGGGGAAATAAAAGCGCGCGAGCAGCACCAGGAAATACGCGCTGAGGGCCACCAAGAGAATCTGGCCGGGAAACAGCACGGCCGCCGCGACGCCAAGCACGATCGCGATCAGCGGCAGGGAAAAGTCCTTGTTCGCCTTGAACGCCTCCAGCGCCAGCACGACGAACAGCGCGGTGAGCGCGAAGTCGAGCCCCACCAGCTCCACCGTGACCCCGGCGCCGAACAGCGCGCCCACCACCCCGGAGACCACCCACGCCGACTGGCAGAAGACGGTGATCGTCAACAGTCGGGCGGAGGAGACCGGCCGGCCGTCGGCGAGCGTGCCGTCCGCACCCCAGCGCGAGGTGATCGCGTACACCTCGTCGGTGAGCGCGTAGGTGGCGTACGCCCGCCCCGCGCCCGAGGTGATGCGGTGGCGCGGGTAGGTCAGGCCGTAGAAGATGTGGCGGAAGTTGACCAAAAAGCCCGTCAGCAGCGACGGCAACCAGCCGACGCCGGCAGTGATCATGCCCAGGGCCAGATACTCCATGGAGCCGGCGTAAATGACGACGGAGAAGATCGGCGCCCACCACCAGGCGAAGCCCATCTGGGTGACCAGCAGGCCGAACGCCAGGCCCAGGGGCACCATCCCCAGGCCCACGGCCCAGGAATCACGCAACCCCGCGGCCATCTCGGCGGCCGCGGGGGAACGGCGCGCCATCAGTTGTCCAGGGTGTCTGCCGGGAAGGTGGAAAACAGCGGCAGCGGCATCTGCTGGCGGCGCATGACGTCGCCGTAGAGGTCCTGGGCCGCCGGGGCGATGACGTCGTGCGGCAGGGCGGGGGCCAGGAACCAGTCGCCGTTTTCGATCTCCTCGTGCAGCTGGCCCGGCGCCCATTCGGCGTAGCCCGCGAACAACCGCATGCCGTCGACGACCTCGGACAGCGACTCCGGGTTCGCGCGCAGGTCCACGTGCGCCAGCCGGTTGGCCAGGCGGTTGAGGTGCGGGGCGTCGTTCATGTCCACCCCGGTCTTGGTCACCGCCAGGCCCACGACGGACTGCTGGTTGACGGGCCCGCCGATGTAGAGGGCCTGCGGCTTCGCGGTCACCGGCAGCCACTCCGGCATGACGTTGTAGACGGCCAGCTCGCTGCGGGCGGTGAGGTTGACGCCGAAGGTCATGCGGTCGGAGTGCTCGATGATCAGCACCACCGAGCGGGCGAACTCGGGGGAGAACATGCCCGGCGCCGCCACCAGCAGCATGCCCGGCTCCGGGTCGTTGCGCTCCAAGGCGTTGAACAACCGGTCCGCGTAAAAGTTAGGCACGTTTCCTCCCTGTGCTCGTTGTGTGCTTAGTCCGCTGACTTCTCAGATTCCCACCACGCGCGCAGATGCGCGATCGCGGCGTCGCGCTCCAAGGGGCCGTGCTCTAAGCGCAGCTCCTTGAGATAGGCCCACGCCTTGCCCACCTCGGGGCCCGGCTTGAGGTCCAGGATCTCCATGATCTCATTGCCGTCGAGGTCCGGGCGCACCTTGGCCAAGTCTTCCTTCTCCTCCAGCTCCGCGATGCGCTCTTCCAGCCCATCATAGGTGCGCTGCAGTCGCGCCGCCTTCTTGGCGTTGCGGG
>CALZCR010000040.1 GCA_945631445.1 uncultured Corynebacterium sp.
ACGTCGCGCCGGGCGTGGAGATCACGGGGCTGCGCCCCACCGAGACCGGTTCGGAGATGTCCGTGCGCCTGTGGGTCGACGGGCGCGGCGCCCGCCTGTCCGAGCCGGTGGAGCAGGCCTATGACCTGGCGATGCCGGGCGAACACATGGCGCTGAACTCCGCGGCGGCGTTGCTGGCCGGAGTGCTGGCCGACGGTGACGCCGGGGAGATCATCCGCGGTTTGGGGGAATTCACCGGTGTGCGCCGCCGCTTCGAATACCACGGCACGGTGGCGGAGGGGCCGTATGCCGGCGTGCGGGTCTACGACGATTACGCGCATCACCCGACGGAGGTGGAGGCGGTGCTCAAGGCCGCCCGCCAGACGGTGGAGGCCGAGGTCGCCGACGACGAGGGCACCCGCGACCGCGGCCGGGTGGTGGCGTGCTTCCAGCCGCACCTGTATTCCCGCACGATCGAGTTCGCCGAGGAATTCGCTCAGGCGCTGTCGTTGGCCGACGCCGTGGTCGTGCTCGACATCTTCGGCGCCCGGGAGACGCCCGTCGAGGGCGTGGACAGCCGCATCATCACCGACCGCATCACCGACGAGGGCGTCCGGGTGGCCTACGAGGCCAACTTCAGCGAGGCCCCGGCGACCGTGGCGTCGCTGACGGAGCCGGGCGATTTGGTGATCACGATGGGCGCGGGCACCGTCACGATGCTCGCCCCGGAAATCCTCAGCGAGCTCGGCGGATAATGTCCACGTCGGTCGCACAGGGTCAGCGCCGTGGCCGGGGCGGGCGCCGCATCGCCCTGCTCGTGGTCGCCGCGGTGGCGGTGGCGGTGATCGCCGCCGTCGTCGTGTGGGCGTTTCCGGTGTTTAAGGTCTCGACGATCGAGGTCACCGGCAACGAGCGGGTGAGCGAAGAGGCCGTGTGGGAGTTGACGGGGGTTCCCGAAGGCGAGAACCTGCTGCGGGTGGACACCGTGGCGGCCGCCTCCGGGGTGGTCTCCGACCCCTGGGTCAGCGCCGCCACGGTGACCCGGCAGCTGCCGTCCACGCTGAAGGTGGAGCTGCAGGAACGCACGGTGGTCGCCTACCGCGACGGTGACGACGGTCCGGTGCTCATCGACTCCGAGGGCACCCCGTTCATCGTTGAGCCACCCCCGGAGGGGGCGGTCCTGGTCGCGGGCGACGCCGCCGACGACGAGCGGGTGCTGTCCGGAGCGGTGGATATCGCGGCGGCGATCCCGGCGGAAGTGCGGGAACAGGTGGCCGCCTTGGAGGCCGAGAGTCCCCGCAGCTACACTTTTGTCCTGCATGACGGTCGGCGCGTCCACTGGGGCGCCAGCACCGACAACGCCAATAAAGCGCTGGCGATGGAGACTGTGCTCCTTCGCGAGGGCTCCGAGTGGGACGTCTCCAACCCGGAACTGGTGACGGTGCGCTGACCGGGTGGCAAGTCGAAAGAAAACCCCAGGCCAAAACCCTAAAGTAAAGCTTGAGGGTACCGACACGCCGTTAGAATGTGCCCTAAAATCGCACCCGTGTCGCCGATGATGGACACAGCGTTGTTTTTGGTCGCCTTTTCGGCGCCAGTCCTTTATTCCCGAACTGAAAGGCGAGCTAACTCCCTATGACTTCCCCGAACAACTACCTCGCCGTCATTAAGGTCGTCGGTGTAGGCGGCGGCGGCGTCAACGCCGTCAACCGCATGATCGAGGAAGGGCTCAAGGGTGTCGAGTTCGTCGCGATCAACACCGACTCCCAGGCTCTGCTCTTCTCCGACGCCGACACCAAGCTCGACATCGGCCGCGAGGCCACGCGCGGCCTCGGCGCCGGCGCCAACCCGGAGGTCGGCCGCACCTCCGCGGAAGACCACAAGAACGAGATCGAGGAAACCCTCAAGGGCTCCGACATGGTCTTCGTCACCGCTGGCGAAGGCGGTGGCACCGGCACCGGCGCCGCCCCGGTCGTCGCCGGGATGGCCAAGAAGATGGGTGCGCTGACCATCGGCGTGGTCACCCGCCCGTTCTCCTTCGAAGGCAAGCGCCGCACCCGCCAGGCCCTGGAGGGCATCGCGAACCTCAAGGAGGTCTGCGACACGGTCATCGTCATCCCGAACGACCGTCTGCTGCAGCTGGGCGACCAGGACCTGACGATGATGGAGGCGTTCCACGCCGCCGACAAGGTCCTGCACAACGGTGTGCAGGGCATCACCAACCTCATCACCATCCCCGGCGTGATCAACGTGGACTTCGCCGACGTCCGCTCCGTCATGGCCGACGCCGGTTCCGCACTGATGGGCGTGGGCTCCGCCCGCGGCGACAACCGCGTCATGGAGGCCACCGTCCAGGCCATAAACTCCCCGCTGCTGGAGACCACCATGGAAGGTGCGACCGGCATCCTGCTGTCCGTGGCCGGCGGCTCCGACCTGGGGCTGCAGGAGGTCAACTCCGCCGCCTCCATCGTGGAGGAGCAGGCCGATGATGACGCCAACATCATCTTCGGCACCATCATCGACGACAACCTCGGCGACGAGGTGCGCGTGACCATCATCGCGACCGGTTTCGACGCCGCCGCCAATCAGCTGGACCAGGGCGGCTCCGCGCCGCAGTCTGAGCAGGAGCCGACCCCGCGCCAGGACCCGACCCCGGCCCCGACGCAGCAGCCCGCCCAGGGCTCCGGCTCCACCCGCGGTTCGCTCTTCGAGTCCGCCCGCGAGAACCGCGGCGGCGAGGATGGCAACTACCCGGGCCGGCACCGCTACGACGATCGCCCGAGCCGCGGCGACCGCTCCGGCGGGCTGTTCACCGACGGCCGCCGTTCCGAGCGCATCGACCCGCGCGACGACGAAGACGACGACGATCTGGACGTGCCGTCCTTCATGCGCTAGCAGGCTCGGCAGAACTGATCCGCTAGCCTTGAGGCCATGACCGCTTCTCCTGCTCACCGCCCCGTCCGCATGGTGTTCACCACCCGTGCCGGCGGGGTGTCGGCGTCGCCGTACGACTCTTTCAACCTGGCCCACCACGTGGGCGACGACCCGGCGGCGGTGGCCGCCAACCGCGCCCGCCTCGCGGATTCGCTGGGCCTGGCGCCGGACGCGTTGGTGTGGATGGAGCAGCTGCACACCACCACCGTCACCGTGGTCGACGCGGCTCAAGCAGAGCCGGTGGAGGCGACGGACGCCGTGGTCACCACGACCCCGGGGCTGGCGTTGGCGGTGTTGGTGGCGGACTGCGTGCCGCTGCTGCTGGCCGACCACGTCAACGGCGTGGTCGCCGCGGTGCACGCTGGCCGGATGGGCGCCGGCAACGGGATCGTCCCCGCCACCGTCGCGAAAATGGTCGAGCTGGGCGCGCAACCCAGCGGCATCCACGCCGTGATGGGGGCGGCGGCCTCCGGGCTCAACTACGAGGTGCCGCAGGAGATGGCCGACGACGTGGAGCGGCGGCTGCCCGGATCCCGGACCCGCACGCGCCAGGGCACCTGGGGCCTCGACGTCCGGGCCGGGCTGATCCGGCAACTGATGTCGCTGGGGGTCACCGCGATCGAATCGGACCCGCGGTGCACCATCGAAAACGAAGACTTCTTTTCTTATCGACGCCAGGGCACGACCGGCCGCCAGGCCGGCGTCGTCTGGCTGAACCCTTAAGGTGTGAACACAATGACGGACACGGCACAACACATGGAGACGTTGCGGAAAAACTTGGCGGCGGTGCGCCGTCGCATCGCCGCGGCCGAACGCGCCGCCGGCCGCCCGGAGGGCAGCGTCGACCTGCTGCCGGTGACGAAATTCCATCCCGCCGAGCACGTGGCGCTGCTGACGGAGTTGGGGATCACCGACGTCGCGGAGAACCGGGAGCAGGAGGCGCGCGCCAAGGCCGAGGCCGTCCCCGCGCTACGGTTCCACATGATCGGCCAGATCCAGAGCAAGAAGGCCAACTCCGTCGCCCGGTGGGCGGGGGCGGTGCACTCGCTGGATTCGCTGAAACTGGCGGCGGGGCTGGAACGGGGCATGGCGCTGGCGCTGGAACGCGGGGAGCGCGGTGAGGATGACGCCGTCCTTCCCGTCTACCTGCAGGTCTCCGTGGACGGGGACGGGGCCCGCGGGGGAGTGCCGGTCGATCAGCTCGACGCGCTGGCCGACGCCGTGGTGGCCAGCGAGCACTTGGAGCTGCTGGGCCTGATGGTGGTTCCGCCCCTGGGCGAAGACCCGGCCCCCGTGTTCGAAAGAACGCGTATCATGGCTGATGAGACAGGAAAAAGAATAGGTCGTCCGCTCCGGCTCTCGGCCGGCATGTCGGGAGATCTCGAGGCCGCCGTGGCCGCGGGATCCGACGTCGTGCGTGTCGGAACCGACGTGATGGGGCGCCGGCCGTTAGCCTAAAGTTCATTAGGTCACCTTCTGCAGGTCAGGCCATTTAAACGGTCGGGTCCAGCCACACTTTAAGGGAGAGAAGATGTCATTTACCCGAGGTGTCAAAGAATTCTTTGGCCTCGCGCCCACCGAGGACGACGTCCGCGACGACGCCTACTACGACGAGCCCCGCTACGGCGATGACGGGGCCGCCGCGTACGCGCCACGGTACGAGCGTGAGCCGCGTGAACCTTACACGCCTGAGCCGCAGGCGCCGGTCCCGGCGCCCGCTCCGGCCCCGGTGGCCCGCCCCACCCCGAAGTACACCCCCAAGATCGTCAAGGTCGCACCCGCGAGCTACGCGGACGCCACCGAGATCGGTGAACCGTTCCGCGACGGCGACATCGTCATCTTCGAGATCACGGGCACCGACCACGCCGTGGCCAAGCGCATCATCGACTTCGCCGCCGGCCTGTGTTTCGCCAGCCGCGGCCAGATGCGCAACCTCTCCAAGGGCGTCGACGACGACCGCCGTGTCTTCGCCCTCGTTCCGGAGGACGACGACACCGCCATGAACGAGCTGCGCCACGCGGCCGGACTGCGGTAGCTTCCTAGCGCCTCCGACCGTTTCCTGCGCTTCGCCGCAGCCGTGGGGCAGGGCGTTGGTTGTTCCTGCCTCGATATAAGTTAGGATTTTCAGGGTGACACTCATCGGCGCTCTCTTGTACATCGTTCTGAATATCTTCACCCTGATCCTCATCGCGCGCTTGATCACCGAAATGATCCAGGCCTTCTCCCGTTCCTTCTCACCTCCGCGGTGGTTCATGATGGTGGCGGAGCCCATTTTCATGGTGACGGATCCACCGGTACGGCTGTTGCGCAGGTGGATTCCTCCCTTGCGGATGGGTGGGGTGGCCCTGGACCTCAGCGTCTTGGTGCTGTTTTTCATCATTCAGATCTTGCTGATCATCACGCAGGTCGTGTTCCTCACTTAAATCCTTCCTTGCCGCCGCAGGCGGTAGTGAAAAGGGTCGACCCCGGCCAGGGGCTCAGGCTGACCCCGCCGGAAAAATTGCGCCGCCTACCGCTACACTGGGTGGAAGTAACCGGTATTATGAATAGAAAACTCTCCGGTGGGCTCGTGTCTCCGCACACGATCCCACCCCACCCGCTAGGGTGGCATGGACGGATACAGACTCGAAGGGAACGCGAATGCCGCTGACACCAGCTGACGTGCACAATGTCGCTTTCAGTAAGCCGCCGATCGGCAAGCGAGGCTACAACGAGGACGAGGTCGACCAGTTCCTCGACCTCGTGGAAGACACGCTTGCGCAGCTCATTGACGACAATGAGAAGCTGCGGGCCGGCGCTGGCGCCGGCGCCGGCGTGGACGCGACAAAGTCGCAGGACTCCGACGCCAAGGTCGATGAGGCTGAGCTGCGCCGTGAGGTCGAAGCGAAGCTGCGCGGTGAGTACGAAGCGAAGCTCGCCGACGCCAAGCGTTCCACCGAGAAGGCCGAGGCAGAAGCCCGGACCGCCAAGGCAGACGCAGAAAAGGCCCGCAAGGCCGCCGAAGAAGCACAGCGCGCTTCCTCACAGCAGAGCAAGACCCCGGCCGCCGCGGCCCCCGCGGCCTCCCCGGCTCCGGCGGCCGTCGCCTCCGGCGCGGCCAACGCGGACACCCACATGCAGGCAGCCAAGGTCCTGGGTCTGGCCCAGGAGATGGCGGACCGCCTGACCTCCGAGGCACAGGCAGAATCCCGCTCCATGCTGGATGAGGCCCGTACCTCCGCCGAGAAACAGCTCACCGACGCCGACACCCAGTCGCGCCCCCAGCTGGAAAACGCCCGCAAGCAGGCGGAACAGACGACGTCTGAGGCGCAGCGCAAGGCCGAGGAAACCACCTCGCAGGCGCAGAAGCAGGCTGAGCAGGTCACCTCTGAGGCGCAGCGCAAGGCCGAAGAGGCCACCTCGCAGGCGCAGAAGCAGGCTGAGCAGGTCACCTCTGAGGCGCAGCGCAAGGCCGAGGAAACCACCTCGCAGGCCAACGCCCGCGCCGAGGCCCAGATCAAGCAGGCCGAGGAGAAGGCCGCGTCCCTGCAGGCCGACGCCGAGCGCAAGCACGCCGAGATCATGAACACGGTCAAGCAGCAGCAGACCGCGCTGGAGCAGCGCATCGCCGAGCTGCGCACCTTCGAGAAGGAATACCGCACCCGTCTCCAGACGTTGCTGCAGTCCCAGCTCGACGAGCTCGAATCGCGTGGTTCCGCGGACCCGAGCGCCAACGCTCAGTAACGCCATCGCCACCCCGCCCCCTGGTGGACC
Organism: uncultured Corynebacterium sp.; assembly: GCA_945631445.1. Taxonomy (GTDB): domain Bacteria; phylum Actinomycetota; class Actinomycetes; order Mycobacteriales; family Mycobacteriaceae; genus Corynebacterium. Next base: position 6,667 of record CALZCR010000040.1, read on the forward strand.
GCCTTCCGGTCAACCAGGGGGCGTCGTGCTTTCCCCGGCCTCTCGCGCCCGGTTGGGCGCAGGGGCACGGGATCGGGTTATGATGGGCACAGACAAGCGCTGATCCGGCCATCACCGGGGAGCTTCCGGAAGAACGGCGCGGCCTGGCCGCCGCCCAGTAGAACCGGACGGGTGGGACCGTCACACACCTTCACCACACAACGAAGCGGGGCGGTCTCCGGCCACGGGGACGCTGCTCAAGCGGGGTGGTACCGCGCAGATGTCAGGGCCCTGTCCCTGGGTCCGCGTCCCCGCGACGATTGGCCCCCACCATTCCCGGTGTGCACGTGAAGGAAGATTTCGCTTAAATGACTGACGCGCAAAACACCACCGGAGCAGTAGGCAGCGCCTACCCCAAGGTCGACATGACCGGCGGCTCCTCCCGCTTCCCGCAAATGGAAGAACAGGTCCTGCAGTATTGGCAGGAGGACGACACCTTCCAGGCGTCGTTGAAGAACCGGGAAGGCAACGAGGAATACGTCTTCTACGACGGCCCGCCCTTCGCCAACGGCCTGCCGCACTACGGGCACCTGCTGACCGGTTACGTCAAGGACATCATCCCGCGCTACCGCACCATGGCCGGCTACCACGTACCGCGGGTCTTCGGCTGGGACACTCACGGCCTGCCCGCCGAGCTGGAAGCCGAGAAGCAGCTGGGCATCACCGACAAAGGCCAGATCGAGGAGATGGGCCTGGCGAAGTTCAACGAGTACTGCGCCACCTCCGTGCTGAAGTACACCGAAGAGTGGAAGGAGTACGTCACCCGCCAGGCGCGCTGGGTGGACTTCGACAACGGCTACAAGACGATGGATCTGAGCTACATGGAGTCCGTCATCTGGGCGTTCAAGCAGCTCTACGACAAGGGCCTGGTCTACCAGGGCTTCCGGGTGTTGCCGTACTCGTGGGCGGAGCACACCCCGCTGTCGAACCAGGAGACCCGTCTCGACGACTCCTACAAGATGCGCCAGGACCCGACGCTGACGGTCACGCTGCCGTTCACCGGCGCCCGTGAGGGCACGGCCGGCGAGAAGACCCTGGCCGATCACCCGGTGCTGGCGGAGACCGCCGCCCTGGCGTGGACGACCACCCCCTGGACCCTGCCGTCGAACCTGGCGTTGGCGGTGCACCCGGAGGTCACCTACGCCGTGGTTAAGGTCGGCGCGGATTCCTCCGAGGCCGAGTTCGCGGGCCGCCACCTCATCCTGGCGGAGCCGCTGGTCGGCGCCTACGCCAAGGAGCTGGGGGAGGAGCGCGAGGTCGTCGCGACGTTTGCCGGCGCGGAGCTGGAAGGCCTGGTCTACGAGCCGGTCTTCGACTTCTTCGCCGACAACCCGAACTCCTTCCAGATCATCGTGGCCGACTACGTCACCACCGAGGACGGCACGGGCATCGTCCACCAGGCCCCGGCCTTCGGTGAAGAAGACATGGAGAGCTGCAAGGACTACGGCATCGAGCTGGTCATCCCGGTGGACATGGACGGCCAGTTCACCTCGTTGGTGCCGCCGTACGAGGGTCAGCTGGTCTTCGACGCCAACAAGGACATCATCAAGGACTTGAAGGCCGCCGGCCGGGTGCTGCGCCACCAGACCATCGAACACTCTTACCCGCACTCCTGGCGTTCCGGCGAGCCGCTGATCTATATGGCGCTGCCGTCGTGGTTCGTCGACGTGACCAAGATCCGCGACCGCATGGTCGAGCTCAACCACGACGAGATCGAGTGGTTGCCGGGGCACGTGCGCGACGGGCAGTTCGGCAAGTGGCTGGAAAACGCCCGCGACTGGAACATCTCGCGCACCCGTTACTGGGGATCGCCGATCCCGGTGTGGGTCTCCGACGACGAGAACTACCCGCGCATCGACGTCTACGGTTCCCTGGATGAGCTGGAGGCCGACTTCGGGGTGCGCCCGGAGTCGCTGCACCGCCCGTACATCGACGAGCTGACCCGCCCGAACCCGGACGACCCGACCGGAAAGTCCACCATGCGGCGGGTCACGGATGTCCTCGACGTGTGGTTCGACTCCGGGGCGATGCCGTTCGCACAGTTCCACTACCCGTTCGAGAACAAGGATTTCTTCGAGTCCCACCACCCGGCGGACTTCATCGTCGAGTACATCGGGCAGACCCGCGGCTGGTTCTACCTGCTGCACGTGCTGTCGGTGGCGCTGTTCGACCGGCCGGCGTTCAAGAAGGTCGTCGCCCACGGCATCGTGCTGGGCAACGATGGACTG
>CALZCR010000041.1 GCA_945631445.1 uncultured Corynebacterium sp.
GTGCAGATGTGGGGTGTAGCCGCCGTGGCGGCGCTCGCCGAGGCCGGCGCCGTTGACGGTGATCAGCTGGCCGTCGCTGACGCCCACGGCGTCGATGCCGGGCACCAGCGGGGTGGTGCGCACGACGCCCGGGTTCCCGGCGAGCGCCATCGCGTCCTTGTAGTTCAACGAGGAGTGGGAGACGCTGAGCTCCATGTCTCCTTCCCCGAAAAGAAGGTCGTGGGTGTCTTCGAGTCGCGCGGTGCGCGACCCGTCCTGATCGCGGATGATGATGGAGTGGCCCATGGCTTACACGCTACTCTTGTCCGGACTACTCTGGCGTGCATGCGACGAGGCCCAAGACCCCGGATGCTGGCGAGGACGGCGACCGTCGTCGCCGTCCTCGCCACCGTGGCGATGGTCCTCGCCGTGACCATGGGCAAAGCGCTCGTCGAGGTCGGTGACCTGTGGGACGCCTCCGTCCACCGGCGCCGCAGCCTGGACTTCGCGCTCTTCGAAGGGTTCGTGGAGCCGACGACCTGGTGGGCGCCGTGGTTGAACACGGTGGGCAACGTGGCCTTGTTCATCCCGGTGGGGCTGCTGACGGTGTTCGCACACGACCTGTTCTCCCGGCGGGCGGACCGCCCGCCGCGGATGGCGGGGGCGGTGCTGCGCGGCGGCGTGGTCGGCCTGCTGCTCAGCCTCGCGGTGGAAGTGGCCCAATACGTCTTCGCGCTGGGCTACGCGGACGTGGACGATCTGCTGTTCAACACCCTGGGCGCGGTGCTCGGCGCGTGGCTCGCCCACCTGCTTCCACGGCCGCTGCGGCGGGCCGCCGTCGGGGTGGTCATTTTGACGGCGGCGGTCGTGGTGCTCCCCATGCTCGGCGCGGCCGTGGCGGGGTGAGGATTGCATTAAGATCGACGGCATGGACGACAGTGGCGAGGACCAGGGCGCGGAGCAGCGGAGCTGGCTGGCTCGGGTGACCTTCCCGGCCGGGCAAGAGCCGGATCCCCGGTTCACGCTCGCCAACGAACGTACTTTCCTGGCGTGGATGCGCACGTCGTTGGCCTTTTTGGCGGCGGGCGTCGCCCTGGAGGCCTTCGACGTCGCCAGTCTGAATCCGCACTTGCAGTCGTGGATCGCGGTGGTGATGCTTGTCGTCGGGATTTTGATTGCGGCCGGGGCGGCGCTGCGGTGGGTGAACGTGGAGCGGGCGATGCGCCGGGGTAAGGCGTTGCCGGTGCCGGGGATCGTGCCGTTGCTGGGGTTGGCCGGCGTTTTCGCGGCGTTGCTGGTGCTGGTGGGCGTCGCGCTGTGACGGACGGGCGATTTCCTCGCAGATTGCACGATGACCCTGGTCTGCAGCCGGAGCGCACGGCGTTGAGCTGGACGCGGACGTCGTTGTCCTTGATGGTGGTGGCGGCGACGATGGTGCGCTGGTCCGGGGAGTTTCCGGCGGTGATCCTGGTGCTGGCCACGGTGATGTTCGGCTTGGCGCTGGTCATCGTGTTGGATGGGCGGGCGCGGTATGTGCGCGGGGTGCGGGGCATCGCGGGGGAGGCGATGACGCCCAATATCGCGCCGGTGGCGGTGGTGACCGTGTGCATGGTGATCTTCGGGGTGACGGAGCTGGCCCTGGTCCTGCGCAGCATGGCCGGGTGATGTCGCTGCGGTGTCGCTGCGGTGCTGTTCCGGCGCCGTCTTGACGTGCCACCGGCTACCGTGGGGCCTTCACGATGAGGAACACGACGAGAGGATCCTTCGCCCATGAGCATGCAGATCGGAATCATCGGCGCCACCGGTAAAGCGGGTTCGGCCGTCACCGCGGAGGCGTTACGCCGCGGCCACGAGGTCACGGCCCTGGTGCGTGACGCTGAGCGCGCCCGTGAGCTGGGGGAGGTGGAGGTCCACGTCATCGACGCGCTGACGCTGACCTCCGATGACGTGGTCGGTCTGGACGTGGTGGTCAACGCCTTCGGCGTCGCCCCGGCGCAGGCCGGGCAGCATCTCGAGGTCACCGAGAACCTCATCGCCGTGGCGCGGGAGCTGGGGCCGAATTCCCCGCGCCTGGTGTTCATCCTCGGCGCCGGCTCGTTGACGTACCGGGGCGGGTTGTTCCTCGAGGAGATCCGGAAAGTGCCGGGTTCCGAGCACTGGATCGCCGTTCCGGAGAATCAGCTCGCGCAGCTGGAGTACTTGCGCGGCGTCGCGGACGTCGACTGGACCGGGGCGTCGCCGCAGGCGCAGTTCTCCCCGGGGGAGGCCACCGCGCCGAAGTTGGGGGAGGACGAGATCTTGCTGGCCGCCGACGGTGACTCGCACACCAGCACCGGAACCATGGCGGTGGCGCTCCTGGATGAAATTGAATCCCCTGCGCATCGCGGTAGGCGCTTCACGGTCTCCGACGCCTAATTAGACTGGGCGCTCACCAGCCGCCGCCGTTCGTGGAGGAGACCGCCGTGAAAGAAACCAAGAAGATCCCGACCATGTCGATCCCCCTGGATCAGGCGCGGGGCCCGTACGTGCTGGGCGTCGACGTCGGTTCCACGGCCTCGCGCGGCGGTCTTTATGACGCTTCCGGGCGCCCGGTCAAGGGCTCGAAGCAGCGCATCTCCCACGAGTTTCGCACCGGCGTCGAAGGCGCCTCCACCATCGACGCCGACCAGGTCGTCGAGGAGTGCCGCGACGTCATCGACGGGGTGGTGGCCTTCGCCAAGGACAACGACCTCGAGATCGGCGCCGTGACCATGGACTCTTTCGCGTCTTCGCTGATCCTGGTCAGTGCGCAGGGCACGGCGCTGACGCAGTGCCTGACGTACGCGGACTCCCGCTGCGCCGCCTATGTGGGCACGCTGCGCGAGGACCTGGACGAAGAGGACTACCGCGCCCGCACCGGGGTGCGTTTCCACACCTCCTACCACCCGGCGCGCCTGGCGTGGCTGCGGCAGGAGCATCCGGAGGTATGGGCGAAGACGGAGACGGTGATGACGATCGGCGAGTACGTCTATTTCCGGCTGGCGGGGATTGAGGGCGTGGCGACGTCGATGGCGGCGTGGTCGGGCGTGGTGAATCTGCGCGGTGGGGGGCTGGACGGGGAGATCCTGGCGGCGGTGGGCGCCGACGAGCGGCTGATGCAGCCGGTGTTCGACCCTGATGAGCCGGCTTACCCGCAGGGCACGGGGTGGAAGCGGCTCAACGGGGTGCCGTGGTTTCATGCGGTCCCGGACGGGTGGCCGTCGAACATCGGGCCGGGTGCGGTGGACGAGAACACGGTGGCGGTGGCGGCGGCGACGTCGGGGGCGATGCGGGTGGTGCTGCCGACGATTCCGGAACGGGTGCCGGCGGGGCTGTGGTGTTACCGCTTGTCGTCTTCCTCGTGCATCGTCGGTGGTGCGCTCAACGACGTCGGCCGGGCGGTGGCCTGGCTGGAGCGCACCTTGGCCCCGGTGGAGCGCGAGGAGCTGGCGGAGGCGCTCACGGCGGCGCCGGACGACGACACGCCTTTCGTGTTGCCGTTTTTCTCCGGGGAGCGGGCCACCGGGTGGGCGGCGGACGCCCGGGCGGCGTTCACGCGCGTCAGCGACGACACCTCGGTGCTGGAGCTGTGGCGGGGCACGGTGGAGGGCCTGGCGCTGTCATATGGGCGCATCGCGGAGGAGTTGGAGACGCTGGGGGTCGCGGCGGAGCGGGTGATCGCCTCCGGGAGGGTGACCAACGAGCATCCGTCGTGGTTGCAGGTGTTGGCGGACACGCTGCGGACGCCGGTGGTGCCGTTGGCGATGAAGCGGGCGACGTTGCGGGGCACGGCGTTGATCGCGCTGGAGGTCATTGATCCGGGCGGGCAGCGCGCCACCCCGCCGTTCGGTGAGCCGTATGTCCCGGTCGAGGGCCGGGAGGGGCATTACGGGCGGATCCGGGAAGAGTTCGAGCGGGTGTACCGGGCCTTGGTCGAGGAATTTCGCTAACCTGGCGGGCATGAAGAACCTGGAGAAAAAGATCACGCAAGCCCTCGAGAACGCGCGCGCCGACGAGCGGGGCCGCTACGCCAAGGTGGTGGTCAGCGACGGCCCGCTGCGGCAAACGGTCTTAGCCTTGGTCAAGGGAGGACAGTTGGCGGAGCATAATTCCCCGCCGGCGGCCTCCCTGCTGTTGTTCACGGGCAGGCTCACGGTGACCGCGCAGGAGGACACGGAGATCACGGCCGGTGAGCTGGTGGAGCTGACGCATTTCCGCCACTCGGTCACCGCGCAGGAGGACAGCGTGTTCCTGTTGACCACGGTCACCAGCCAGCCGGACACCGACAGCCATGACGGTCTGCCGGAGTAATTAACGCCGGCGGGCGGCGCGGGTGATCGCCTGCGCCGTCTGCTGCGCGTGGCGGCCGACGCCGGCGAGGGTGTCGGAGCCGACTCCGGTCAATGCCCCGTAGCCGACCAGGTGCAGCCCGTCGACGGTGGGCCGCAGCCCGTCGTCGAGCAGCCCGCGCGCCGGGTGAAGCGCCGGTTCGTAGCCGGTGGCCCAGATGAAGTGGTTGACCGTGAGCTCGTCGAGGGAGGCGGGCGGGCGCGTGGGCTCCATCCGGCCTTCGGCGCGCGCCCGGGCGATCTGCGGGGTGAGCACGATCTCGCCGAGCGCGTGGAGGTCTTCGCCGTCGCGGAGGCGGCGGTGCCATTCGGCGCCGTCGATGTCTTCGGGCAGGTAGCGGGGTTCGCGGCGCGTCAGCCAGGTGACGTCGGCGACCTCGGAGAGCTCGGCGACGAGTTGGGCGCCGGAGTTGCCGGCGCCGATGACGGCGACTGTGGTGCCGCGGAAGGTGTCGGGTCCGGGGTAGTTGGCGGCGTGCCAGAACTGCCCCAGGATCGTGCCGGGGTAGTCGGCGACGAACGGGGTGGACCAGGTGCCGGTGGCCATGACCACGTGATCGGCGCTCCAGGCGCCGCGGTCGGCCGTCACGTGGAAGAGATCGCCGTCGTGGGTGATCTCGGTGACGCGGACGGGGCGCTCGACGGGCACGTCGAAGAGGCCTTCGTAGTTGGTGAGGTATTCCACGATGTGCGCGGGCCGTAGCTGGCCGGCGATGGGCGGCATGGACATGCCGGGCAGGAAGGAGTGCTCGGCCGGCGAGAGCAGTTGCAGGCTGTCTGCGCGGTGGTTCCAGGCGCCGCCGGGGGCGACGCCGTTGTCCAGGACGAGCACGTCCACGCCGGCGGCCAGCAGATAGTAGGCGGTGGCCAGGCCGGATTGTCCGCCGCCGATGATCAGGGTGGTGTGGTGGGCCAAGGCAGTCTCCTTTGGTGGGGGTCGCCGCCCAGTGTATCACTTTAAACTTCAATAAAGTGTTTTGTCGCGCCGCCTGCCCCTCAGGCGTCGGCTCCGCCCTCCGGTCAGCTTCCGCTCCCGGCTCGACGCCCCCGGCGCCGAGCCACCGCTTCACCCGCGCCGCCTCCTACGGGCGTGTGTGGGCGGACCACCCCAGGGCTCCGACCTCTACGGCAGCGACGGCGCCCCGATCATGGAACCGGCCGCAAGACCCTGATGCTTTCTGGCTACCCTGGCCAGCATGGACCTCTCCCGCCCCTGCGAACTGCGCGCCCGCCGCCTCATCGCCCAAGCGCTCGCCCCCACCGCCGCCCGCCCACGAGCCGGCACCGTCGCGGAGGCCATCCGGTGGATGGGCGCGGTGCAGGGCCAAAACTACGGCGGCGGGATCCGGGCCCTGGGCCTGCGCGCCGGGCGCGGGGAGGAGGCGGTGCTGCAGGCCGTGGCTAACCACGACGTCGTCCGGTGCTGGCCGCAGCGCGGCACCCTGCATTTCCTCCCCGCCGCCGACGCCCGGTGGATGGTGCGACTCGGCAACCCGTGCGTGGCCAGCTCCGCCGCCACCCGCTTGCAGCGGCTCGGACTCAGCCCCGAGGAGGTGGCCACGGCCCGCCGCGGCTTACACGAGGTGCTGCTTGCCGACGGCCCGCTCACCCGCCCCGCGGTCTACGAGACCTTCGCCGCCGTCGGCGTCGACCCGGCAAGCGGGCGCGGCCCGTACTTGATCCGGCTCTTCGGGCGCGAAGGCGACGTCGTGCAAGGCCCCCGGCAGGGAAAGACCGAAACTTTTCTGCACTTGGACGCCCTGCCCCTGCGGCAAAACGACCCTGACCCGGATCAGGCGCTGAGCCGGTTGCTCACCCGCTACCTGCACTCCCACGGTCCGGCCACGATGAAAGACCTGGTCTGGTGGACCGGCCTGGGGTCGCGAGTGTTGCGGGAGGGGCTGCGGGGTGTGGCCGACGTCCTCGAAATACCCGCCGGCGGGGAGACGTATTGGCTGGGCGCGTGGCAGGAGGCGGTGACCGCCGAAGAGCTCGAGGCGGCCCTCGCGGCGACTTACCGCTTGCCCGCCTTCGACGAGTATCTGCTCGGCTACGCCGACAAGTCCTATGCGCTGCCGCAGCAGCTGCGCCCGCAGGTGCTCACCACCAACGGATTGAGCTGGCCTTTCCTCGTCGAGGACGGTGTGGTGGTCGGCAGGGACGCCCACTGAAGGGACACGTCCATGATTGACTATAGACATCATTGGTCTGGCTAATGGGTGGATGTTTGTGCTGGCACAGCGTTTATCTGGACGATGGGCATATCCATCATGGGGTCACTTGATGATGGAGGTCCCGCAGGAAGCCTCATCCATCACTGGTACTGCGTCAGCGCAGGCAGCGCCTTGAGGCCACGCAGCGCAACACCCCCGCGACAAGCGCGGGGGTGCGGGCGGTCAGACGCTCGCTGAGATTACTTCTCCCAGTTTACGTAGGTGGTGTTGACCTTTTCGTTCAGGGTCAGCACGTCGTAGGTGGCCACGAGTTCCTCGTCCTGGTTCAGGATGGCCGCGTCCCAGACGACCTCGGCGTAGTCGTCGGTCACGCGCGGGGTGATCCGCTTGGCGGTCAACTCGATCCGCACGGTGTCCCCGGCGGTGACCGGCTTGGTGAAGCGCAGGTTCTCCAGGCCGTAGTTGGCCAGGACCGGACCCGGGGCCGGCTCGACGAACAGCCCGGCGCCCCACGAGACCAGCAGGTAGCCGTGGGCGACGCGATCCGGGAAGAACGGGTTGGCCTGGGCGGCCTCCTGATCGACGTGGGCGTAGAACTTGTCGCCGGTGGTCTCCGCGAAGTCCAGGATCTCCTGCATCGTGACCTCGCGCGGGTCGGAGGCGAACTGGTCGCCGATGCGCAGCGTGGCGCCGTCCTTGCGGAAGGGGTGCTCGGCGGTGCCTGCCTCGACCTCGGTGCGGGTGACGCGCTGGACGTCGGCGCCGCGGTACCACTGGCCGGTCACGGCGGTCAGGTGGTTCGGGGTGCCCTGCAGGGCGGTGCGCTGCATGTAGTGCTTGATGGCGCGCACGCCGCCGAGCTCCTCGCCGCCGCCGGCGCGGCCCGGTCCGCCGTGCACGAGGTGCGGCAGCGGGGAGCCGTGGCCGGTGGAGGTCTTCGCGTCGTCGCGGTCCAGGAAGTGCAGGCGGCCGTGGTGGGCGGCGATGCCCAGGCCGATGCGGGCGGCGATCTCGTTGTCGTGGGTGACGACGGAGGCCACCAGCGAGCCTTCGCCGCGGGCGGCGAGGCGGACCGCGTCTTCGGCGTCCTGGTAGCCCAGGACCGAGACGACCGGGCCGAAGGCCTCGACGGAGTGGACGGCGTCGGTGTCGGCGTCGTCGAAGAGCAGGACGGTCGGGGTGAAGAAGGCGCCGTCGGCGTGCTTCGGGCCGCCGGTGACGACCTGGCCGCCGGCGTCGATGAGCTTCTGGGTGGCCTCGGCGACGTCCTGGGCCTGGTCCACGGAGACCAACGGGCCCATGGTGGTGCCCTCGGCACGCGGATCGCCGGCCGCGACCTTCTCGGTGAGGCGGGCGGCCAGGGCCTCGGCGACGGCCTGGGCGTGGGCGGCCGGCACGATGGCGCGGCGCACCGCGGTGCATTTCTGGCCGGCCTTGGAGGTGACCTCGTTGAACACGGCCTTGACGTAGAGGTCGAATTCCGGGGTGCCCGGGGCGGCGTCCTCACCCAGGATCGCGGCGTTGAGGGAGTCGGCCTCGGCGGTGAAGCGCAGGCCGCGTTTTTGGACGGCGTCGTGTGAGCGCAGGGTGGCCGCCGTCTGCGCGGAACCGGTGAACGCGACGTGGTCGCGGTAGTCCAGGTGATCCAGCAGGTCATGGGCGGAGCCGGAGATGATCTGCAGCGAGCCCTCCGGCAACAGGCCGGACTCGAGCATCAGGCGCACGCAGGCCTGGCTGATGTAGCCGGTGGGCGTGGCGGGCTTGACCACCGTCGGCATGCCGGCGATGAAGGCGGGCGCGAACTTCTCCAGCATGCCCCAGACGGGGAAGTTGAAGGCGTTGATCTGCACCGCGGCACCGGTCATCGTGGTGTAGATGTGGGTGCCCAGGAAGCTGCCGTCGCGGGAGAGGACCTCGGTGTCGCCGTCGACGATGACGGTGGAGTTCGGCAGTTCGCGACGTGCCTTGGAGGAGAAGACGAACATCGTGGAGATGCCGCCGTCGACGTCGACGCCGTTGTCGCGGGCGGTGGCGCCGGCCTTGGCGGCCAGACGGTAGAGCTCGTCCTTGTTGTCGTTGAGGTGCATGGCCAGCTGCTTGATGATGCCGGCACGCTCATGGATGGTCAGCTCACGCAGGTTGGCTTGGCCGACGGTGCGGGCGTAATCGACGGCGCCGGCGATGTCGAGGCCCTCGGCGCTGATGCAGCGGCTCTCCTCGATCCCGAAGTAGAG
>CALZCR010000042.1 GCA_945631445.1 uncultured Corynebacterium sp.
GGGGGGGCCCCCCCCGCCGCTTGGTTTCTCCGTCTTTTCCGCGCCGGACGCCTTCGCTGCGCGGTCGGGGCTTTTTCTTCATACTTGGGGAGAAAGCCCCCTTACGGGAGAAACACCCTGCGGGGCACGCCGATCGGAGGAGCAGCCATGAAGAAAACCATCGTCGTCGGAGCCGGGATGGTGGGCCTGGCCACCGCCTGGCACCTGCAACGACGCGGCCACGACGTCGAAGTGCTGGACAAACACGGCGTCGCCGGCGGGGCGTCGTGGGGCAACGCCGGCTGGCTGGCCCCGGCCAAGACCATTCCGCTGTCGGATCCGGGCCTGTGGCGTTATGGCTCGAAGGCGTTGTTCGACCCGGACGCCGCGCTGTCCATGCCGGTGCGGTTCAACCCGAGGTTGTGGGCGTTTCTGGCCCGTTTCATGGCGCAAGCCACCCAGCGGGCGTGGGACGAGACGATGGCCGCGCTCACCCCGATCGACCAGGCCGCGCTGGCGGCTTTCGAGGAACTCGAACTCGGCGGGGTGGAGGCGACGTCCACGCCGGGGCCGTTCGTCATCGGATTTGAGGAGGAGTCGCAGTCGCGCGGCTTCTTGCGCGAGATCGAGGGCGTCATCCGCCATGGCCAGCAGGCCCCGCTGGAACGGCTGGACGATCCACGGGAACTGGCCCCGATGCTCTCCGAGGAGATCCGGGTCGCCTACCGGCTGGAGGGCCAAAGATTCATCGAACCCGGACCGTACGTCGAGGCGGTGGCGGACGCGGTGCGCCGCGGCGGCGGCACCATCCGCACGGGAGCGGAGGTCGTCCATGTCGCCCGCCCGGGAGCCGACCGGCGGCCTGCCGTGCTGCTGCGCACCGGGGAAAGGCTGGAGGCGGACGCGGTGGTCGTGGCCACCGGGGCGTGGCTGTCGGATCTCGTCCGCCCGCTGGGGGTGCGCACCCTGGTGCAGGCCGGGCGCGGGTATTCCTTTTCGGTGCCCACCGACGTGCCCGCCCGCCACCCGGTGTATTTGCCGTATCACCGCATGGCCTGCACCCCGTATCAGGGCAGGTTCCGGATCGCGGGCACGATGGAGTTTCGTGGCCCGGACGAGCCGCTGTACCCGCGGCGCATCGACTCCATCGTGCGTCAGGCGGGCCGCGTGATGACGGGAATCGACTTGGACGACCGGCGGGACGAATGGGTCGGCTCCCGCCCGGTCACCCCGGACGGACAGCCGCTGCTGGGCCGGACGAAGGTGGACGGCGTCTACGTCGCCGGCGGCCACGGCATGTGGGGCGTGGTGCTGGGGCCCGCGTCGGGCAAGTACCTGGCCGAGTTGATCGACACGGGGCAAACCCACCCGGTGATCAGGGACTTCGACCCGCTGCGGTGACCGGTTACTTGCGCACCGGGGTGGACTCCAGCTTCCACACCTCGTCGGCGTAGTCGTGGATCGTGCGGTCGGAGGAGAAGCGGCCGGATTCGCAGATGTTGACCCAGCACATGCGCGCCCAGTCCAGCGGGTCGCCGACGTAGTCGGCGGCCATGCGGTCGCGGGTGGCGCGGTAGTCCTCGAAATCGCCGAGCACGTAGTACGTGTCGTTGGAGTGCGGGCCGTAGCCGTGGATCAGCGAGTTCTTCAGGTCGTGGAACATGCCCGTGCCACCGTCGTCGAGGGTGCCGTCGTCGAAGGCGTCCAAGGTGCGCTTGAGGCCGGGCACCGTCTCGTAGAGCTCGTGCGGGGAGTAGTGCTCGAGCAGCTCGTCGAACTGCTCGACGCGGGCGCCGAAGATGTAGGCGTTGTCTTCGCCGACGGCGTCGGCGATCTCGACGTTGGCGCCGTCCATGGTGCCCAGCGTCAGCGCGCCGTTCATCATGAACTTCATGTTGCCGGTGCCGGAGGCTTCCTTGCCTGCGGTGGAGATCTGCTCGGAGACGTCGGTGGCCGGGATGATCTGCTCGGCGGGGGAGACGTTGTAGTTCTCGATGAACACGACCTTGATGGTCTTCGAGACCTCCGGGTCGTTGTTGACCAGCTCACCGATTTCGTTGATCAGCTTGATGATGGCCTTGGCCCGCACATAGCCCGGGGCGGCCTTCGCGCCGAAGACGAAGGTGCGCGGCGGGACGTCCTGCTCGCCGTCCTGTTTGATGCGGAAGTACAGGTCGAGGATGTACAGGGCGTTCATCAGCTGGCGCTTGTATTCGTGCAGGCGCTTGATCTGCACGTCGTAGATCGACTCCGGGTCGATCTCGATGCCCTGGCGGTCCTTGATCCACTCGGCGAAGTCGAGCTTGTTGGCGGCCTTGATCTCCATCAGCTCCCCCAGGACCTGCTTGTCGGTCTCGTAGGGGCGCAGCGTCTTGAGCACGTCCAGGTCGGTGACCCATTCGTCAGAGCCGACCAAGCGGGTCAGCAGCTGCGACAGGCGCGGGTTGCACATCTTCAGCCAGCGGCGCGGGGTCACGCCGTTAGTTTTGTTGTTGAACTTCTCCGGCCAGATCGCGTGCCAGTCACCGAGGGTCTCGGCCTTGATGATCTCGGTGTGGATCGCGGCGACGCCGTTGATCGAGTACGCGGCGTAGCAGGCGATCCAGGCCATGTGCACCAGCCCGTCGGAGACCGGCGCCATGCGGTGGATGGTCTCCTCGGCGAGGCCGCGCTCGGCCATGTCCAGACGGAAGCGGCGGTCGATTTCCTCGATGATCTGCCAGATGCGCCAGAACATCTGCTGGAAGATCGAGATCTCCCAGGTCTCCAGCGCCTCGGTGAGGACGGTGTGGTTGGTGTAGGCGAAAGTCTCGGAGGTGATCTTCCAGGCCTCGTCCCAGCCCAGGCCGTGCTCGTCCATGAGCAGGCGCATCAGCTCCGGGATGGCCAGCACCGGGTGGGTGTCGTTGAGCTGCACGGAGTTGTACTCCGCGAAGTCCGAGAGATCCTCCCCGTGGTGCTTGACGTAGTTGGCGACGATCTCCTGCAGGGACGCGGAGGTGAAGAAGTACTGCTGGCGGACACGCAGCTTCTTGCCCTCGTAGGAGGTGTCGTTGGGGTACAGCACGCGGCAAATGTCGTTGACGCGCTCACGCTCGACGATCGCCTCGGTGAAGCGCTGCGAATTGAAGGCGTCGTAGTCGAAGTCCTCGATCGGCTCCGACTTCCACAGCCGCAGCGTGCCGACGTTGTCGGTGCCGTAGCCGGTGATCGGCATGTCGTAGGGGATCGCGAAGACGTCCATGTCGTCGAAACGCACGGTGCGGCGCTGGTGGCCGCGGCGGATGGTGAACGGGGAGCCGTCCTCGCGCCACGGGTCCGGGTTCTCCTTCTGGAAACCGTCGACGAATTCCTGACGGAACAGGCCGTAGCGGTACAGCAGCCCGTAACCGGTGACCGGCAGGTCGTGGGTGACGGCGGAATCCAGGAAGCAGGCCGCCAGCCGACCCAAGCCGCCGTTGCCCAGCGCGGCGTCGTTTTCCGACTCGAGCACGTCGACCAGGTCGTGGCCCAACTCCGCGGCGGTCTCTTTGGCGCTCTCCTCCAACTCCAGGTTGGTGAGGTTGTTCAACAGCGCCCGGCCCATCAGGAACTCGGCGGAGAAGTAGTGCTGCTGACGCGTGGCTCCGTAGGACTTCCGGGTCTCCTCCCAGTTGTCGGCGATGCGCGCGACGACCGCGCGGGACAGGCCGAACCAGAACTTCCGGTCGGTGGACACGTCCGGGGGCGTTCCTGCCGCGGCGGCGACGTGACTGCCGACCAGGGCGGTGACATTCGATGACGGCGTCGACGATGACGACACTGGACTACCTACCTTTATTCAACGGGACTGCATGACTGATGCTGGCAATGGGCAAAGGGGGCGCCGCAAACAAAGCGGGACACGCCTTCCACACACCCGCCCAGCTTATACGCCCATCCCGCGGTTTTCCGGGCGAGTCACCCCTGCCGCGGGCCCCGTCACTTCGCCAGGTAACTCAGCACCGCCGCCGCCCCGGCCTGCGTCGTCGCCGCCACCGTCGGCTCGTAGTCCGGCAAAAACGTCGACATGTGGTTGACAGGCACATCGGTGTCCAACCTGTTGTGCTTCACCGCCGCATCCCATTGCTCCCGCGGGGTGCAGCCCACCGTCCAAAACAGGTACGGCGCGCCGAAGGCCCGCGGAATGAACGCGAAGTCCTCGGAGACCGAAGTGCGCTGGGCGTTGACGGACTCGGGGCCGAAGACGGCGTCGAAGGTGGGCCGCACCTGCCCGAAGACCTCCAGGTCATTGTTGATGCGCTCGCCGCGGGCAAAAAACTCGAAGGTCGGCTCACCCGGCGCGTCGGAGGCGAGGCACTCCGCGGTGACGATGCGCTGGATGGAGGTCAACACCCGCCGGCGGGTGGCGGTGGAGAAGTACCGGCAGTTGAGCACCAGCTCCGCCGAGGGCGGGATGATGTTGTTGGTGGCCCCGGCACGCAGCGTGCCCACGGAGACCACCGCGAAATCATCGGGGTCGACCTCACGGCCCACCAGCCCCTGCAGCCGCACCACGACCATCGCCGCGATGAACGTCGGATCCACCGCCTTATGCGGCATCGAACCGTGCGCGCTGACCCCGGGGATGGTGATCCGGATGGAATCGGTGGCGGCGAACTGCGGCCCGGCCATGGTCTGGACTTCCCCGGCGCGGCCGGGCATGACGTGCTGGCCGAAGCAGACGTCGGGCCGCGGAATGCGGTTGACCAGGCCGTCGGCGACCATCGCGTTGGCGCCGGCGCCGTTTTCCTCCGAGGGCTGGAACAACGCGATGAACGTGCCCTGCCAGGCGTCGCGGCGGGCGTCGAGAAGCGCGCAGATCCCCATGAGCGCGGTGACGTGCATGTCGTGGCCGCAGGCGTGCATGACGCCGGTCATCGTGCCGTCCGGCCCGGGGCGCAGCCGGGTGGAGGCGAAGGGCACGCCGGTGGTTTCCTTGACGGGCAGACCGTCGAAGTCGGCGCGGAAGAGCACGGAGGGGCCCTCGCCGTTGCGGAAGACGGCGACGAGCCCGAAGCCGCCGATGGGGGAGATGACTTCGCAGTCGAATTTCTCCAGTTCCTCGGCGATGGTCGCGGAGGTTTCGGCTTCGTGGCCGGACAATTCCGGGTGTTCGTGGAGGTGTTCGTACAGCGGACGCTGGAAGGACAGGTCCACGCCGGAGGTGTGCAGCAGGTGGGCGATGGTACTCATGCGCTGGGGCGAGACTCTTTTCTGGGTCGGGGACGTGGTGTTTCGACTATAGCTAGCGCAGATAGGGGTTGTAGCGCAGCATGTTGCGGCCGGTGGCGCACTCCATGGCGATGCGGATGTTTTCGTCGATGTGCCGGGCCTCGCGCAGCTCGTAGAGTCGCGGGACCACCCGGTCACGGATGTCGGTGGGGGAGAGGGTGTTGACGTAGATTTTCGTGCCGCCCTCGAAACCGGCGAGGGTGGACACGCGCCATTTGATGTTGATCCGCCACGGCATGGGCATGTCCAGGTCGATGGGTTTGTGGTGCCATTCCTCGTTGCAGGGCACCTCCGGGCCGGCGGCGGCGTGGGCGGCATGCACCATGTCGCTCATCGCGCGGATTTCTTCCTGGGTCTGCAGCCAGGGTTCCGGGGTGGGGGACTTGGAGTAGATTTCCAGGGTGGGGAAACGGTGCCCGACGCCGGCAATCATCACGGCGTGGTCGTTTTCGGCGATGGTGAGGTTGTGGTAGCCGGCGTAGTCCACCGCCCACTCGTTGTACATGTTCGGGTTGCGCCGCAGCCGCTCGATTTCCAGGGCGGACTGCACGCCGCGTTCGTCGATGGCCACCAGTTGCTTGTGCAGGTGCTCGAAGGAGGCGCCCGCCGGGGCCAGCCAGTTCTGAAACGCCGCGACATAGGGGACGTAGCGGTTGCGGGCGTATAAGTCGGCGATGGATTCCACGGTCAACAGGATCAGGCCGAAATGCTCTTCGGCGCTCAAGGAACCGGAGGAAGCCAGCTGGGTGGTGTCCGTGGCGCCGTCGACGTAGTGCCGCCGTGCCACGATGACGTCGTGCCCGCCCGCGAAATAGGACTTCTCCAGCTCGTGCCAGCCGGCGGAGTCGAGGTCCTCCGGGGTGCGGCCATTGGCGCGCAACCGAGTCCGGACGATGGCGTCCACGTGCTTTTTACCCTCCGGGTCCGCCAGGTAGCGCTCCATCCGACGGTGGACGTCTTCGTTCATCAAAAACCCGTAGTTGTCCACCCAGTAGCTGTAGGGCACGATCTCAAACAGGTTGGGCACCCGCCGAAACTCCGCCACGGAATCGTCGTAGTGGCCGGGCAACAGGTCGGTGACCGTGCGCCACCGACCTTCGTGCCAGACGATGCGGGATTTCTCCGGCGGGGTGTCCAGCGGCCGGCCGGAGCAAAACGCGCACGTGTGCGTTGTCGCCCCGGGGCCCAGCGGGGCGGGCTCCCGCACCGGGACGGACAGCGGGCGGTGGCCGCGTCCGGGCACCGTCCAGACCTGCGTGCCGGAAAACGGGTTGACTTGTTTGATGGTCCCGTCCGTCATGGTCATCATCGGATGGAAACGGTCGGGGGTGGGGACGGTCATGCCTTCACATTATGGGCCATTGCCTACTCTGGTGCCATGCCGACAATTCACTTTGACGTTCTCGTGCCCGCCACCGAAGCCACCACGGTGCGCGAAACGTTCCAGAACGCCCTGGACATCCTCGCCGACAAAGACAAGATCGCCTCCGGTTCCGTCACCATGCACGACGCCCCGGACGTCGACGACGCCGTCGTGCAGCAGCTGCACGCCAACTACCGCAACGACCACGACGGAGCGGAGCTCGCCGACGCCGCGGTGCACCGCTACAGCATCGTCGTGGAAGGCGCCGTCAGCTCCTACAACCAACTGGCGATGGGGCTCTCTCGCGTGCTGACCCCGGCGGCGACCCTGCCCAACGATCCGCTCGCGGAAATCTCCCGGGAGGCGGACTTCGAAATGCCCGCGACTTATCCCTGGACCGTCGAAATCCGCAGGTAATCGGCCGCCAGCTGCGCCCCGGCGGCGCGCAGCGCCTCTTCCCGCCGCCCCGCCGTGAGCTCCGCCAGATCAGCGAGCTCGGCGACCACGGCACGGGAGCCGGACGCCTCGGGCTTGTCGACGCCCGCCAACCCCACGACCGTCTCGCCCGCGGCAGTGAGAATCTGCCCGGCGACGGCCGACCCGGCCTGCCCGCCGGTGACGACGAAATCATGCTCCGCGACCTGCGCGGGCAGATCCAGCGCCTGGGCGACGACCTCCGCGCCGGGCACGACCCGGACCTTGTCGGCGTTGCCGTGCAACAGGGCGGACAGCCAATGCAGTGCGACGGGGATCGCGCCGCCGGCGCCGTACCCCGGGGTCTCCGGATCTACCCCGGTGACCTCGCACAACCGGGCCAGGCCCGGATGTGAGACGTCGACCCCGCCCATGTCGTCGGCCAACAGCACCCACTCCAGGGCGCTGGCGGCGACGTTGAGCTTCGCGGTGTCGAAATCTTCCAGCCCCGCCAATGCCGCGGCTCCCTTGCCCAGCGTGAAACCGGCGGCGTTGAGGGGGTTGACGGCCAAGGCCACCAAGATGCCGGTGCCGCCGTCGACGGTGACGACGTCGCCCAAGCTGAGCACCACGCGGCGGGCGCCCCGGGTGGCGGCGTCGGCGACGAGCACGCCCACCCCGTAGGTGTCGCCTTTGTCTCCGACCCCGGCCGGGGTCCCGACCACGGACGCCGCGTCGACGTAGGCCGTCGCGGTGGCCCGGTCGAAGGTGTAGGACGCCTCCGTCAGCTGCCCGGCGGCGTCGGTGGTGGGCAGGCTCACGCGCTGCCCGACAAAAAGCTCGCTCGTGCCCGCCCCGCCATTGGGCAGGGGGGCCAGGGTCACCTCGGCGTCGCGGATGACCGAACGAATCCCCTCGCCCAGGAACTGGGCGGCGTCCTGCGCGGAGACGCCCGGGTAGTCGCTGGGCACGACGAGCACGCGGGCGGATCCGGCGGCGGGTGCGGGGGCGGAGGAAATCTGAGACATGGCGTTCATCCTTCACGTGTAGAGCGGTGCGCGGGAGGGGTAATGCGGGGTAAACCCACGCGATGGTGACAATTATCGCAATGCGCCCTTCCGGCTTTACGCTCGCCCCAAGGAAAATGCAGGTTAGTGGCAAGTACCGTGTGAAACACATAGCCGTGTCGGAGCAGCCAAAGTGGCGGGCTCGTGAAACTATCTGTGAGTGCGGGTTGCACAGCGGAAATCGACGGTGAAAACTGGCTCCCGTCGGAGACTCTGAGAGGAACCCCCAGCGCACCGGCGCCGAGGCAGAATTTCATGAGACGAGTTGGACGCCCACGCACTAGCGCCGGGCAAGGAGAAAGGACCCATGATGACGCAGGTCGACGAGCAAGTAACCGAGTATTACAACAAGCTGCTTCAGCGCAACGCCGGTGAGCCCGAATTTCACCAGGCCGTCCGAGAGGTGCTGGACTCGCTGAAGATCGTGCTCGAGAAGGATCCCCACTACGCCGACTACGGTCTGATCCAGCGTCTGTGCGAGCCGGAACGCCAGGTGATCTTCCGCGTCCCGTGGGTCTCCGACAACAACAACGTCCACGTCTCCCGAGGCTTCCGCGTCCAGTTCAACTCCGCCATCGGCCCCTACAAGGGTGGCCTGCGTTTCCACCCGTCCGTCAACCTCGGCATCATCAAGTTCCTCGGCTTCGAGCAGATCTTCAAGAACAGCCTGACC
>CALZCR010000043.1 GCA_945631445.1 uncultured Corynebacterium sp.
GGAGACTGTTTGAGAGAACCCTGCAGCCTACTGTCCACACAAAACACCAAACCGCCTTCCAGCCCCTGATGGGGCTGGGAGGCGGTTCAGGTTTCTCCCACTGCGCCGAGTGCCCGTTACACCGGGTGATCATCTCACCCGGCAAGCGTCACCCGACTCGTCGGCAAGCGTCCCAACCACTCCCTCGTGGCTGACCCGCTCGCCGGCGGCGAACCGGTCTCACCCGCGGTGAGCCACACTCACCGCAAGCAATCCCAACCCACCTAAGGTGAGTCAGCTAAAACCCCAGCACCCCAGGCCCTTAAGCCTCCGGCGCTGCCGGGAACACGCCGTCTTCGCCGAGTCGGACGTCCTCGTTGAGCAGGAGGTGAATCTCTGCTTCGTGGGCGCCTTCCTCCGGGAAGCGGCGGTTCTCGACCTGCTGGAACAGCGGTGCGCGGCCGATCATGCCGGCCTGCATGCGGGCGGAGCCGGCACGCAGACGCTCGGTGGCCTTCTTGCGCCACGCGTCGACGTCCAGGCCGGCGTTGGCGACGGCGGCCTCGAAGGTCGACGGGTGGGCGTAGACCACCAGGGCGCCGACGTGACCGAAGCCCAGGGAAGTCAGGGCGGCCGCCTTCACGGCGCCCTCACCCAGTGCCAGCGGGGCACGCAGCCACACCAGGTTCTTGGACTTCTCCTCGATCAGCGGATCCACGGTGTCCAGGGAGGCGTTCTGCGGGAGCGTGCCGGTGCGCAGCACGTCCATCAGTCCGCCGGTCTGGAACAGGGCGGCGCCTGCCTTGGAGTGACCGGTGAGCGACTTCTGGGAGATGACGTACAGCGGCTTGTCCGGGTTACGCCCGATGGCCGGCCACAGGATGGAGTGCAGCTCGGATTCGTTCGGGTCGTTGGCGTTGGTCGAGGTGTCGTGCTTGCTCAGTACGGACACGTCGTCCGGGGTCAGGCCCAGGGACTTCAGCGACTTCGCCAGCTTGGAGCGCGTGCCGCCGCGGCCCGCGCCCAAAGCGCCCAGGCCGGGGGCCGGGATGGAGGTGTGCGCGCCGTCGCCGTAGGAGGCGGCGTGCGCGACCACGGCGTGGACCGGCAGGCCCATCTGCGCGGCCACGGAGCCGCGGACCAGCAGCACGGTGCCGCCGCCCTCGGCCTCGAGGAAGCCGCCGCGACGACGGTCGTTCGCACGGGAGATGAAGCGGTTGTCGATGCCCTTGTCGGTCATCGTCTTCGTCTCCGCGGTGGCGTTCATGTCACCGAAGCCGACCAGAGATTCGACCTGGACGTCGTCGATGCCGCCGGCGATGACGAAGTCGGCCTTGCCCAGCTTGATCTTGTCCGCGCCCTCCTCGATGGAGACCGCGGCCGTGGCGCAGGCGCCGATCGGGTGGATCATGGAGCCGTAGCCGCCCAGCAGGGCCTGCATGGTGTGCGCGGCGACGACGTTCGGCAGGGCTTCCTGCAGGATGTCGCCCGGGCGCTCCTCACCCAGGAAGCGGGTGACGAAGACCTTGTGCAGGGACTCCATGCCGCCGATGCCGGTGCCTTGGGTGGTGGCCACGTCCAGCGGGTGGACGGTCTGCAGCAGCTCCGCGGGGGAGAAGCCGGCGTTGATGAACGCATCTACGGCGGTGACCAGGTTCCACAGGGCCATGCGGTCGAGCGAATCGACCATGTGCTCCGGGATGCCCCACTTGGTGGCGTCGAAGTCGTCCGGCATCTGGCCGGCGACGGTGCGCGACAAGGTGGCCTTGCGCGGCACGTGTGCCGTGGCGCCCTGCTTGCGGGTGACGGTCCACTCGCCGTCGACCTCGACGACCTCGGTGAAGTCCGGATCGGCTTCCTCGATGTCGCGGGCCTCGGCCTCGTCGGCGACGGTGAAGCTGATGTCGCGGTCCAAGAAGACCTGGGTCAGGTCGATGGAGCCCTGGTCGACGAGGTGGTACTTGTCGGTCAGGGTGCGCACGCCGGAGCGGGCGACGACCTCGTCGCGGAAGCGGTCGTAGATGTCCTCTTCGGCGATCTCGGAGCCGTCGGCGTCGTACCAGCCCGGCTTCGGATCCTCGTTCCATTCGACCAAGCCCATCATCCAGGCCAGCTCCAGCACGCCGGCGGCGGTCAGCTCGACGCTGCCGTCGCGCTGGATGCCGTACTCGGCCTCGAAGCGGGTGCGGCCGGATCCCCAAGAGGAGACTTCGCCGACGCCGG
This sequence comes from uncultured Corynebacterium sp., assembly GCA_945631445.1. Classification (GTDB taxonomy): domain Bacteria; phylum Actinomycetota; class Actinomycetes; order Mycobacteriales; family Mycobacteriaceae; genus Corynebacterium. The sequence continues at coordinate 2,203 of CALZCR010000043.1, forward strand.
CGATGACGACCATGTCGTCCAGGTCAGCAGTGACCTCGCCGACCTCGACGCCGCCGATCTGGGTCGGGTTGTCGATGTTCGGCAGGGCCGGGATGGTGACTGGCTCGACCTCGACGTCCGGGCCTTCGGCGGGATCGTCGGCGGCGTCCTCGCGGGCCTGGGCGGCCAGCTCGGTGATGGACACCGGGGTGGAGCCCAGTCCGCCGGTCAGGTCGGCCTCGACCGGAGCCTCGGCGGCCTTCGCGCGGGTCTCCGCGGAAGCCAGCGCCATGAGCTCGGAAGAGATCTCCTCCGGGGTCCAGACGTGGATGCCGGCCTTTTCGGCTGCCGGGATGATGGCGTCGTTGCCGCCCATCAGGTTGGTGCCGGAGACCCAGCCGATCTTGGCCTGGGCCAGGGTCACGCCCGCCGGCCAGCCGGCCTCGGCGGACCACTTGGCCAGGATGGCGTCCAGGGCGGACTTGACCTCGCCGTAGGCGCCGTCGCCGCCGAACATGCCGCGGTTGGGCGAGCCCGGCAGGACGATATGCGCACGGGTGTCCACGGCCTGCTGCGCCAGCTCAGACAGCCCGGCGATGGTGCGCTCGACGGACCACAGCAGCAGACGGGTCTGGTTCTCCGCGGCCGGGCCGGCGTCGGCCAGCGAACCGGAGACGGACGGTGCGGCGAACGGGAACGCCAGGGTCGGGGTCAGAGCCGGTTTGGTGACCTTGACCTCGTTGCCCACGGACTCCTTCTGCTCGGTGCCGATCCAGTCGATCAGGGAATCGATGTCGCGGTAGGAGGACAGGTTCGCCGGGACCAGCCACAGGGCGGAGCCCATGGCGCCGTGCTCGGCGTAGATCTTGCGGGCGAACTCCTTGCGCGACTGGGAGACGCGCGAGGCGGTCATGATGACCGTCGCGCCGCCTTCGAGCAGACGCTCGACCAGCGCGGTGGCGATGGATCCCGGTGCGGCGCCCGTGACGAGTGCGACGTCGCCGGCGTACTCGCCCTCGAAGTCCTCGAGAGCGGCCTTCGCGATGTCTTCCATCAGCGCCGGGTCCTTCGCGCCGTTGTCGGCGTACCACTTCGCCTGGGCGGCGACGGTCTCGCCGGTGCCGGTGAAGCGGGAGGCCGGCAGGTCCTTCTGGCCGAGGGAGACGCGCGCGAGGTCCTCGCGGGCGATCGCCCAGCGGTCGTCGAAGAGCACGGCCTTGTTGGCGTCGAAGGAGGGGGTGACCAGGTCGACCCAGCCGGAGCCGAGTTCGGCTTCGACGGCCTCGATGACGGTGGTGTCCAGCGGTTCGCTGGACTCGGTCTTCGGGGTCAGTCCCAGCTGGTCGAGGACGGTGCGGGCCGCGGTGGCCAGCACGCCGTCGGCGCCGGTGACGGACTCGGCGTACTCGTTGAGCGCCGCGGAGTCGACGACTCCGCCGCCACCGCCGGATCCGCCCGAGGTCAGCGAGACGCTGACGCCGTGACGGGCCGCGACGGCCTGGACGGCGGCGTCGATGAGCGTGTCCACGTCCGCCTTGGAGGAGGCGGTCGTGGGCACGGTGGCCAGGGAGCCGCCGCGGACGGAGTCCTCGTCGCGGGAACCGATGAGGATCTCGGCTTCGACGTGGCCGACCCAGGAGGCGGGCAGCGACCAGGCGCCGGTGACGCGCTCGCCGACGTGCGCCGGCTTGTGGCCGGACGCGCCGAAGAGCTGGCGCAGACGCGCGGTGACGGCCTCGCCCAGGACGGAGCCGAAGGGGGAGTAGCCCGGGGCGGCGGTCTTGACGCGCTCGCGCAGGGTGGCCACGTCGGCTTCGGCGGCGCCGTCGATGGCGGGCACGCCGATTTCGGCGGACATGTCCATCAGCAGCTGGTTACGGCGCGAGGACACGCCGTTGGTCAGCTCTTCGACGGTGTCGGAGTCGTTGATCTGGTCCAGGCGGATCTTGTTCTGGAACGCGAACAGCACCATGATGGCGTCTGCTGCGCTGAAGCCCAGGTCCGGGGCGTCGGCGCCGGAGCCGCCGCCGGTGGCCGGTGCTGCCGGGGCAGCGGGCTCCGGAGTGGCGGCCGGGGCGGCCTCGGTGACGGTCGCGGAGGCATCGGCCGCGGCGGCCGGGGCTTCCGGCGCCTCGTCGACGTCGTCTTCGACGACCGGGGCTTCCTGGACGTCGGCGAGCATGACGCGGTCCTGGTCGCGCTCGACGTTGAGCACCGGCAGGTCTACGCCCTCGACGGCCATGGAACGCTTCGCCAGGTTGGTCAGCGTCGGGGAGGCGGCCAGGCCGACCTCGATGATCTGCTCGACCTCGCCGAACAGCAGCGACTGGGTGTCGATCCACTGCACCGGGGAGGCGAACTGCCAGCTGAGCAGCTCGATGATCAGCACGCGCGCCAGGGCGTTGTCGTCGGCGAAGTCGGCGACCTTCTTGCCGTTGAGGCGCTCGGACGGGACGGCCGGGGCGATGGACTCGCCGATGGCGTCGATGAAGTCGTCGGAGAGCTCGAACGGGCGGGCGACCAGGTTCGGCACGTAGCGGCCGACCAGGGCGTTAAGGTCTAGCTCCTCCGGCAGCAGCTCGTCGAGCTTGTCGGCGAAGGCCGGCACGCCCGGCTTGAGCACGGAGGAGTGGAAGGGCACGTCGATGCCCGGGACGGTGACGAACGCACGGTCGCGGACGGCGTTGGCCTTGGCCTTCAGCGCGGCCAGGCCGGCCTTGGTGCCGGCGATGGAGTACTGCTGGCCCTTGATGTTGTAGTTGACGATCTGCAGGAACTCGCCGGTCTCTTCCGACACCTGGGCGAGGTAGTCCTCCACCTCGTCGGCGGCGACGCCGATCATGTTCGGACGCAGCGCGCCCATGCCGTAGTTGGAGCGGCCGTGCTCGTCGCGGTCGACGAGGGTGCCCATGGCGGAGCCGCGGGAGTAGACCACGTCGATGACGGCCTCGAGGTCGAAGATGTTCGCCAGCGACGCCAGGGCGGTGTACTCGCCGAGGGAGTGGCCGGCGTACATGGAGTTCGACGCCAGGGCGTCGGCCTCGCGTAGACGCTCGGTCTGGGCGTAGGCGACCACGGCGAGTGCGACCTGGGTGAACTGCGTCAGGTGCAGCACTCCCTCGGGGTGCTTGAAGGTGGTGCCGCGCACGTTCAGCTCGGTCGGGTTCTCGTCCACGATCTGGCGGATGGAGAAGCCGAGTGCGTCGCGGGTGTGGCGGTCGGCGCGGTTCCAGATCTCACGGGCGGCGGCAGAGGCGTTGCGGTCGCCTTCGCCCATGCCCTCGGCCTGGATGCCCTGGCCCGGGTAGACGTAGGCCGTCTTCGGCTGCGCCATGAGCGCCTGGCCGACGGAGACGACCTCGCCGTCGATGCGGCAGGTGACCTCGAAGGCGTTGTGGATGCCCTTGCGGCCGGCGCGCTCGACGGTGATCTCCACCTCGTCGTTGAGCTGGACCATGCCGTACATGGAGTAGGTCCAGCCGACGACGGTGCCGTGCTTGCCAGCCAGGTGCTGGGCGGTGGCCGAGAGCCACATGCCGTGCACCAGCGGGGCGTCCAGGTTGACCAGCTGCGCGGAGTTGTACGAGGAGTGGATCGGGTTGTAGTCGCCCGAGACCAGCGCGAACGGGGTCATGTCGCTCGGTGCGGTGACCACGGCGCGGTCGATGAACGAACGCGGGGTGGCCTCCACCTTGTCGGCGGACTTGCCGCCGCCCCACTCCGGCGCCGGCACCGGGGTGTCGGTGCCGTGGGCGCGGCCGCGGATGGCGAAGCGCTGCATCTGCGTGGCCACCAGCTCGCCGGACTCGCGGTCAAACAGCTCGAGCTCCACGGTGACGATGCGGCCTGAGGAGGACTCGGCGATGGCGGTGCACTTGGAGGTGACGTCGATGGTGCGGCCGTCGGCGAGCTCTTCGAGCGGGCGGCGCACGTCGACGACGTGGTTGAGGTGCACGGCGTTGAGCAGGCCCTCGATGACGGGGTAGCCGTCCTCGAGCTGGCCGGAGCCCAGCGCGGTGTAGATGGCCGGCCAGCACGGTCCGACCAGCACGTCCGGGGTGCCCGGCTCGACGGTGCCCAGGGCGGCGCCGGTGACGGCGGTGTGTGCGGTCAGCAGCTCCGGGGCGAAGGTGAAGGAGTACTTGGCGATCCCGAAGGGCGCGTCCTCGGACTCGGAGCCCTCGATGATTTGCGGCATCTCTTCGATGTGGTCGCCGTTCTCGGAGATCGAGCCGACGCCGGCCAGGCCCTCGAGCAGGGCGAAGACCGACGCCGGGAGGCGCTCGTCAGAGACGACCGGGGAGGCGCCGGTGGCCACGGAATCGGGCAGATCCAGCGGCACGGTGACCTCGCGCACGTAGAACGGGCGCTGCTCCTCCGGCAGGTTGTCCCAGTAGGAGTCCGCGGTGATGCGGATCGACCACAGGCCGTCCTCGTCCTGGATCAGGTCGTAGGCGTCTTCGTCCATCTCGTAGGCCGGGTTGGCCATGAGGTGGCCGTGCCACACGATGGTCGGCGCGGCCTTGATGAACTCGGCGGCGTCGGCGGCGTCCGCCAGGCGGGAGTACTGCTGCTCCGGCTGCGCGCCGGCGGCGGTCAGCGCCTCGGTGGAGCCGTCCTCGTAGCGGGCGAGCAGGTCGGCGACCGGCTCGTTCTTCTTGGTGATGCCGGCCACCGCCATCGGGCCCGGGATGATGCGGACCTGGTCGGCGGTGTAGCGCTCGTCCTGGGCCTGCCACAGGGTGTCCTTGCCGAACCAGACCGGCAGGTCGCCGTCGATGGCCGGGACCCAGGGCATGGGCTTGACGTGCTTGCGGTTGAGCTGGATCCACCAGGCGGCGTCGCGCGGGGAGACGATGAACTCGTGCGCCTGCGGGTAGGCGTCCAGCAGCTTCTTGGCTGCGGCCGGGGCGTCGGCGACGTCCTCGACGCCGGCGAACAGGGTCTCGATCTGGCCGTGGTCCGCGTCGTTGAGGCGCGCCTCCACGCGGTGCAGCAGGTCGAGGAAACGGTCGTCCCAGGTCGGGTCGACGAAGGGGTGGGCCAGCTCCACGAAGTGGCTGACCCACTCGGCGTAGGTCATCTTCTCCACGTCGCCGAAGTACGGCTTGGAGGTCTTGGCCAGCATGGCGATGATCTCGTCGCGGCGGGCGTCGTAGTCCTCCAAGTCCAGCGAGGTGATGAAGCGCGACGCGGCGGCGAACGAGTTGTCCAGCTCGTGGATGTCGGCCAGCAGGTGCGACTGCGAGGACGCGGCGCCCGCGGCGCCGGTGCCGCGGGCGACCCAGCCGTTGTTGTCGTCCGGGCTGACGCCCTTGGTGTTGACCAGCAGTTCCTTGACGGAATCCGTGGCGGTGGCCTCCTTGGCGGCCATGGCGACGGTGCCGATGAACACGGCGTCGACCGGCATCGCCGGCAGGTCGTACTGCTCGGCCCAGGTACCGGTGACGTAGGTGGCGGCGCGCTCCGGGGAGTAGATGCCGCCGCCGACCATCAGCAAGACGTTCGGGTGCTTGCGGGTCTCCGCGTAGGTCTGGATGAGCATGTCGTCCAGATCGGTCCAGGAGTGGTGGCCGCCGGCGTGGCCGTCCTCGACCTGCATGAAGACGTAGGTGTCCGGGTTGGCGGCCGCGATCTTCAGGGTGTCGCGGATCTGCTTGGTGGTGCCCGGCTTGAAGGCGATGTACGGGAAGCCGTCGTCCTGCAGCTGCGCGAGCAGCTCAGTGGCTTCCTCGACCTCCGGGATGCCCGCGGAGATGGTCACGCCGTTGAACGGCGCGCCGGCGGCGCGGGCCTTCGGCACGATGCGTGCCTGACCGAACTGCAGGTTCCACAGGAAACGGTCGAAGAACATGGTGTTGAACTGGGCGGTGCGGCCCGGTTCCAGCAGCTCGACGAGGTCGTCCTTGTGCTTGGTGAACACCTCGTCGGAGTACATGCCGCCGCCGGCCAGCTCGGTCCAGTAACCGGCGTTGGCCGCCGCTGCGACGATGCCGGCGTCGGCGGTGGACGGGGTCATGCCGCCCAGCACGATCGGGGACAGGCCCGTCGCGGTGGAGAAGCGGGTCTGGGTGTAGGTCTTGCCGTCCGGCAGGGTCACCAGGCGCGGGGCGTAGTCCGCGTAGTCGGTGGCCTCCGGCAGTTCGGCGCCCGGGGTGGCCAGGTGGTCGCGCTCGGCGGCGGTGGCGGCGGGCACGACGGCCACGCCGGTGCCGCCCAGCAGCTTCTCGGTCATGCGGCCGAGGCCGCCGTCCAGCGCCAGGGCGTGGGTGACGTCGGCTGCGCGCAGGTCCTTGACCTGGGCGGGCCAATCATGGGATTCGACCAAAATGGCGTTGGCCAACTCGGCCGGGGTCACACCGTCGAAGGTGATGCCGCACTCCTCGGCCCACTGGGCGGCGAGATCGGCCG
>CALZCR010000044.1 GCA_945631445.1 uncultured Corynebacterium sp.
CATCTCCGACGAATACGAGCTGACCCGCGAGATCTTCCGGCGCATCACCGGCCACGAATCACTCATGGCCGGCAACGAACGCCTGGAGCGCTCCGTGTACCGGCGCTACCCGTATCTGCTGCCGCTCAACGCCATCCAGGTGGAGTTGCTGCGCCGCTACCGCGCCGGGGACGATTCCTTCCTGGTGTCCAAGACCATCCAGGTGACCATGAACGGCCTGGCCACCGGCCTGCGCACCTCCGGGTAGGGGTCAGTCGCGGCGCCAGTCGGCGAGGTCTTCGCCGCGGCGGTGCAGGCGGCGCAGCAGCTTGTCGACGCCCTGGTCCACCCCGATCGAGTACTCCTCGTCGGTCAACAGCGCCAGCTGCAGGATCAGGGTCATGCGGCCGTCTTCGCGCACGTGCGGGGTCTGCCCGCCCCACAAGGTGGGCCCGATGAGCAGGCCGTGTTCCATGAGCAGGTCGCCGTCGGCGGTCAGCCCGGCGCGGGTGCCCAGATCGGGCAGGAAAACGCCGGGTTGGGCGGGCACGGTACCGGCCGCTTTGTGCAGCATGTCGGCGGCTTCGGTGACGGCGGCGCTGAGCATCACCTCGCTTTCGTGGGCGATGACGAGCAGTTCGCAGCGGACCTCAGTGTCGGTTTCTTCGGTCATGACTAACCCGGTGTCCACGGCGCCGAAGTCGAAGGTGGCGGCGAAGCGGCGGTTCTCGTCGAGCGCGCCGGTGGCCACGCGCCACCCGTTGACTTGGCGCAGGGTTTTTTCGCCGGGCAGGATCTGGTCGAGCCAGTAGGCGGTGTCTTCGAAGTTCAGGGCTACGCCCCCAGCTTCTCGACGGCCGCGAGCAGCACGCAGGTGGCCACCCCGTCCATCGCGGCGGTGACCTCGGCCACCGGCGGCAGGGACGGGGCGAGCCGGATGTTGCGGTTGTTCGGGTCCTGCTTCAACGGGAAAGAGGAGCCGGCGCCGGTCAAGGCGATGCCGGCGTCTTTGGCCAGCTCCACCACGCGCGAGGCGGTGCCGTCGATGACGTCGAGGGAGATGAAGTATCCGCCCTGCGGCGTCGTCCAGCGGGCGACCTCGTACTTGCCCAGGCGCTCTTTGAGGATCTCCAGCACCTTGGTGAATTTCGGCGCCAGGATGTCGGCGTGGCGGCGCATGACCTGGCGCACGCCCTCGGCGTCGCCGAAGTAGCGGGCGTGGGCCAGCTGGTTGACCTTGTTCGGGCCGATGCCGCGCGCGGAGGCGACCGACTTGTACCAGTCGAGGTTGGCCGGGGAGGAGGCGAAGAAGCTGACGCCGGCGCCGGCGTGGGTGATCTTCGACGTCGAGGTCAAATACCAGAAGCGGTTGGGGTGGCCGGCGGCCTCCGCGAAGCCGAGCACGTCGTGCACCGGCGGGAACTCGTCGGTCAGCGTGTGCACGGCATAGGCGTTGTCCCACACGATGCGGAAGTCCGGGGCGGCGGTCTCCATCTCCGCCAGGCCGCGGGCGATCTCCTCGCTGGTGGTGATCCCCGTCGGGTTGGAGAACACCGGCACCAGCCACATGCCCTTGACCTGCGGGTCTTTGACCAGTTCCTGGATGGCCCCCAGGTCGGGGCCGTCCTCGAGCATCGGCACGGAGATCATCTCGAAGCCGAATTTCTCGGTGATGGTGAAGTGGCGGTCATAGCCCGGGACCGGGCAGATCCACTTGACGGTCTCCTCGTCCTTCCAGGGACGTTCGGAGTCGTTGGTGCCGAAGGCGTACGCCCAGGAGACGAGGTCGAACATGATGTTGAGGCTGGAGGAATCGCCGGCGTAGATCTGCTCGAGCTCCACGCCGAGCAGCTCCGCCCAGATGCCGCGGATATCGGCGAGCCCGGTGAGGTTGCCGTAGTTGCGCACGTCCGTGCCGTCGGCCGCGTGGTGGTCGCCCTTGCCCGGGAGCTCGAGCAGGGCGTCGGCCAGGTCGAGTTGCTCGGCGGCGGGCTTGCCGCGGGTCAGATCCAGTTTCAGGTCCTTGGCCTTCAGCTCGTCGTAGTCCTGGCGGACCTCGGCGGCGAAGGTGGCGAGTTGGTCTGCGTCGAAATCAAGAAGCGACAAGGTGAAAACCTTCCCTGTATCGGGGGCGCGCCTGACTGCGCGCCTGACTGGCCCCCATCGTAGTTCGCCGCCGCCGGGCGAGTTTGCGGGGCTGGCCGGGAGGAACAGGGCCGTTTTCGAGTGGGTTCCGGGCCCCGGTTGTGCGCTATGAGAACACCAAAACGCCCGTTGATTCGACAATGATAGGTTCTTTACCCCCATCGGGGTGTGGAGTATGCCCCAAGCAGCAGTAATCCAGAAAATTAAATATTACAAACCACGCATGAGATCCCATAGATCCCACCATTGCACCCCCGAAAAAGGTCAACCTTTCGCCGTATGTTTCCCCTCACACTTGTCCTGTAAGCCAGGTCACTCCTAATGTCCCTGCATAACCCACGACGCACCCGGACCGCAGCTCAGCGGACTGGAGCGCCACTTGGAGAACAAGACCCGAGGAGCTTTCCATGACCGACACCCTGGCCAACCAGAACACCGACGCCGGCGCCTCCGCCTGCCCGTTTTTGAACGGCGAGATGGTCGACGTCGCCGCGCTGAACAACCGCGAGAGCGTCTCCGACGAACACTTCGACCCCCTGGGCACCGACTTCGTCAACGACCCGTGGGGGCACACCCAGTGGTCCTTCCACAACGAGCCGGTGTTCTACTCCCACAAGCTCGGCTACTGGGTCGTCACCCGCTACGACGACATCATGAAGATCTTCAAGGACACCGAGAACTACTCCGCCTCCAATGTCCTGGACAAGGCCGTCCCGCTCTCCGACGAGGCCAAGGACGTCCTCGACGACTACGGCTACGACTTCCGCGACACCATCGTCAACACCGACGAGCCGATCCACACCCCGCGCCGCCGCGCCCTGGAAGAGCCCTTCCGCGTCGAGCAGCTGCGCAAGCTGGAGGAGACCGCGCGTGCCACCGTCGACAGCTACATCGACAAGTTCATCGCCGACGGCGAGGCCGACGTCTACACCGATCTGCTGCACATCTCCCCGCTGACCGTCGCCCTGCAGTTCATGGGCATCCCGGCCGAGGACATGGCCAAGATCCACGAATACTCCATGGCGCACGCCACCACCACCTGGGGCAAGCCGGCCCCGGGCCAAGACCTGACCGTCGCGGAGACCAACGGCAAGTTCTGGCAGCACTCCCAGAAGGTCCTGGCCAAGCTCATGGCCGACGAGACGGCCGAGGGCTGGGTGCCGCACTCCATCCGCGCGCACCGCGAGGACCCGGAGACCGTCCCGATGTACTACCTACGCTCCAAGACGATGTCCGCGGTCACCGCCGCGCACGACACCACCGCGAACTCCGCGTCGAACCTGTTCATCTACCTGCACACCGAGCGCCCCGACCTGTGGAAGACGCTGCAGCAAAACCCGGAGCTGCTGCCGAACGCCATCGAAGAGTCCCTGCGACTCAACGGCGGATCGCACGCCTGGCGCCGCAAGACCGTCAACGAGGTCGAAGTCCGCGGCGTGACGATCCCGGCCGGCGAAAACGTCCTGCTGGTCACCTCCGTGGCCAACCGCGACCCGGAGGTCTTCCCGGACCCGCACACCTTCGACCTCTACCGCGACAACGTCACCAAGCACCTGACCTTCGGCTACGGCATCCACCAGTGCATGGGCCGCAACCTGGCGCGCATGCAGATGCAGATCCTGTTCCAGCAGCTGCTCAAGCGCCTGCCGCACATCCAGCTCGACGAAGGCCAGGACACCAGCTTCGGCCGCCTGCCGTCGATGTCCTTCCGCGGCCCGCAGACCATCCGGGTGCACTGGGACGCGGCCAAGAACCCGGAGAACTTCGGCCCCGTCTCGGAGGAGAACCCGGCGATCGTCTACAACGGACCCAGCCGTGAGTTGCGCACCCGCACCATGGTCGTCTCCGAGATCGAGGACACGACCGACACGATCCGCCGCATCACGCTGACCAACATGGATGAGACGGAACTGCCGAAGTGCTACTCCGGCGCCCACATCGAAATCAACGCCGGCGGGCTCAACCGCCAGTACTCCCTGGTCAACGAAGCGCCCGACGTCTGGGAGATCGCGGTGCAGCTCGAGGAGGAAAGCCGCGGCGGCTCGAAGTGGATCCATGAGAACCTCACGCCCGGCTCCGTCGTCGAGGTCCGCGGCCCGCGCAACAACTTCCGCTTCAACAAGGAGGCCACCAAGCTCATCCTGGTCGGCGCGGGCATCGGCATCACCCCGATGCTGGCCATGGCCGACGAAGCCAAGGCCGAGGGCATCGACTATGAGCTGCACTACTCGGGCAGCTCCAAGGACTCCATGGCCTACCTGGAACGCATCGTCCGCGACCACGGCGGCACCGCGGAGCTGCACATCTCCGAGGAGGGCACCCGCATGGACGTCACGCAGTTCGCCAACCGCTACGAAGACGGCGTCCAGCTGCTGACCTGCGGCCCGGACCGCTTCACCTCCGCCATCCTCGAGGCGACCGCCCACTGGCCGGAAGACACCGTCCGCCGCGAATCCTTCACCGCGACCACGCTTATCGACGCCTCCCAGAACGAGCCGTTCACCGTGGTGAAGAACTCCACCGGCGAGGAATACACCGTCCCGGCGAACATGACCCTGCTGGAGACCCTGGAGGCCGCCGGCGAGGACCTCTACGCCGAGTGCCGCGAAGGCATCTGCGGCACCTGCGAGGTCGGGATGGTCTCCGGGAAGGCCGAGCACCGCGACTTGGTGATGTCCGAGAAGGAAAAGCGCGAGAACAACTCCCTGATGACCTGCGTGTCCCGCGGCGCCTGCGGCTCCAAGCTCGTCCTGGACATCTAAAACACCCCGACCCCGCAACACAGAACAAGGAGAAACACCATGGCACACGTCGACATGTGGGACGTCTTTCGTGAGGTCCCGGCAGAAAAACTCGCCGGCCTCTTCCACCGCTACTTAGAGAACAATCCGGAGGCGCAGCTGGTGGAGGGCAAGTCCACCGAGGAGCTCGCCGAGCTGCTGGTGATGGCGTCTACCGGCGCGGAGGACGACTTCGCGGTGACCAAGATCTTTGATTACGCGCTGAAGTTCTTACGCAAGGAAGAACCCGTCAGCGCCTAAGACAGCACTGACGCTTAACGACGCCTCCCTCACCGGTATGCGGTGAGGGAGGCGTCGTCGTGTGCTGCGAGGATCGGCTTTATCATTCTGCAGCGACATGAGCGTTTATACGACCGGTCGTATTTTCTGACATGTCTCCACGCATATCGCCTGCTCGCCAGCGCAGAAAGAGGCCCGTGGCGTCAGATAATACGACGGGCCGGAAAAGTTGACGGGGCAGCTCGCCTCACACGAAGACGGCGCCACAGATCAGGAAGGCCCCCAGAAAAAATAAGGGGACCCCACGCACCTGTCAGAGCTCGTTGACCCTTGCTGCGTTCCCGCCCTGGGGGAGTTCACAAGATGGACACCGCGTGGGATCCTGCGTCCTACCTTATCCCAAAGCACCGCCGGGTAGGCAAACCGGCCTGCTCAACGCCCGCCGAGCGCCCCCACCGCCGCCACGGATTCGCGCACGGCCTGCGCGGCGGCAGCGATCTCCGCGCCGGTGACGTCGGGGCCGAAGGTAAACCGCACCGCGGTGCGCGCCAGCTCCTCCCCCATTCCCAAGGCGGTGAGCCCGTGCGAGGGCTCATCGGCTCCGGCGGCGCACGCCGCACCGGAGGAGCACACGATCCCGCGGGATTCGAGTTCTAACAACACCGTCTCGCCGTTGACGCCCGGGAAGACGAAGGAGGCGTGCCCGGGTAGACGGCTCTGCCGCGGGCCGGTGACCTGCGCGCCGGGGCAGGTCGACAGGACCGTGTCGATGAAATCGTCACGCAGTGCGCTCAGCCGGGCGGCGGTCTCTACGCGTTCGGCTTCGGCCTCCGCCAACGCGACGGCCAGGGCCACCGCCCCGGCGAGGTTCTCGGTGCCGCTGCGTCGGCCGCGCTCTTGTCCCCCGCCGTGGATGACGGGCTCGAGCGCGTAACGCCCGCGCGACCACAGCACCCCGCTGCCTTTGGGGGCGCCGACCTTGTGCCCGGACAGGCTCAGCGCGTCCACGCCCAGCTCCGCCACGTTCAGCGGCAGGTGCCCGGCGGCTTGCACCGCGTCGGTGTGAAACGGCACCTTCTTCTGTTTCGCCACCGCCGTAAGCTCCGCGATGGGTTGGACCGCGCCGATCTCGTTGTTGGCGTAGTGGATCGACACCAGCGTGGTGTCCTCGCGCAGGATACTGGCCAGCTCGTCTGGGTCGATCAGGCCCTCGGCAGAGGGCGTCAGGTAATCGACTTCGAAGCCGTGGACGCGCTGCAGGTACTCGGCGCTGGCCAACACCGCATCATGCTCGATCGGGGTGGTCACCAAATGTTTTCCGCGCGGTCGGCCCAGCGCGAAGCCTTTGAGCGCCAGGTTGTCGGCCTCCGTGCCGCCGGCGGTGAAGGTCACCTCGGAGGCCCGCCCGCCGAGCACCTTTGCCACCGCGGCGCGCGCCTGCGCCAGCCCGTCAGCGGCGGCCTTGCCCAGGCCGTGGGTGCTGGAGGGGTTGCCGAACTCCCCGGTCAGATACGGCCACATCGCCTCCAAAGCGCTGCGGCGCACGGGCGTGGTGGCGGCGTGGTCGAGGTAGATCACTGCACGTCCAACCCCAGGTCCAGCGAGCGCACGCTGTGGGTCAGCGCGCCGACGGAGATGACGTCGACGCCGGTGCGGGCGATGTCCCCCACGGTGTCCAGGTTGACGCCGCCGCTGGCCTCGACGATGAGGCGGCCGTCGACAAGCTCCACGCCGCGGCGCAGATCGGCGAGCTCGAAGTTGTCCAGCATCACGGAGTTCACCACGCCCGGTTCCACCGTCAGCACCTCCTCGAGCTGATCCAGGCGGTCGACCTCGACCTCCAGGTGCGTGGTGTGCGAGATCCGCGCGCGTGCCTGACGCAGCGCATCGGCCAGCGACACCCCCGCGGCGGCCAGGGCGGCCAGGTGGTTGTCCTTGGCCATCACCGCGTCCGACAGGGAGAAGCGGTGGTTGTGTCCGCCGCCGTCGCGCACGGCCTGGCGTTCCAGCACGCGCAGGCCCGGGGTGGTCTTGCGCGTATCGACGATGCGCGCCGCCGTACCCTTCACCTCCGCGACGTAGCGGGCGGTAAGCGTGGCGATCCCGCTCATCCGCTGCACCAGGTTCAGCGCGATGCGCTCGCCGCGCAGCACGGCACGCGCCGGACCGGTGACGTTGGCCAGCACGTCGCCCGGCGCGAAGGCCGTGCCGTCGGCGACGGTGAGCTCGACGGTGACGGAGGCGTCGACAAGCTCGAAGACGGTGGCGAAGACCTCCCCGCCGCTGAAGCGTCCCTCCTCGCGCGCCACCAACGAGGCGCGCAGCTGGGCGTCGACCGGGACCAGCGCCTCGGAGGTCAGATCCCCGTAGGGCGCGTCCTCGGCGAGCGCGGCGGCGACGATGTCGCGGATGGCGTCGCTCATTTCTTCTTCGCCCCCTGCTGCGGCGCCACCGAAAGCATGCGCTCCAGGGCGGTGCGCGCCGGGTCGGCGACGCTATCGGGCACAGAGATCTGGTTGACGACGTTGCCGGCGACCAGTTCCTCGAGCACCCACGCCAGGTAGGCGGGGTGGATGCGGTACATCGTCGAGCACGGGCAGATGACCGGGTCGAGGCAGAAGATGGTGTGCTCGGGGTGCTCGGCGGCCAGGCGCTGCACGAGGTTGATCTCGGTGCCGATCGCGAAGGTGGAGCCCGCCGGGGCGGCCTCGATGGCCTTGACGATGAAGTCCGTGGACCCGGCGGAATCGGCGGCGTCGACGACCTCCATCGGGGACTCCGGGTGCACGATCACGTGCACGTCCGGGTGTTCGGCGCGGGCCTCGTCGATCTGCTCGACGTTGAAGCGCTTGTGCACGGAGCAGAACCCGTGCCACAGCAGGATCTTCGCGTCCTCGAGCTGCTGTTCGGTGTTGCCGCCCAGCGGCCGGTTCGGGTTCCACATCGGCATCTGCGCCAGCGGGATGCCGGCGGCCTTGCCGGTGTTGCGCCCCAGGTGCTGGTCCGGGAAAAACAGCACGCGCTGGCCGCGCTCAAACGCCCAGTCCAACACGGCGGAGGCGTTCGAGGAGGTGCAGACGATGCCGCCGTGCTCGCCGACGAAGCCCTTGAGCGCGGCCGAGGAGTTCATGTAGGTCACCGGGATGACCGGGGCGCGGCCCTCGGCGTCCGGTTCCGTGCCGTAGACCTCCTCCAGCTGCTCCCAGCACTCGGTCACCGAATCCAGGTCGGCCATATCTGCCATGGAGCAGCCGGCGGCCAGGTTCGGCAGGATCGAGGCCTGCTCCGGGGTGGACAGCAGGTCGGCGGTCTCCGCCATGAAGTGCACGCCGCAGAACACGATGGCCTCGGCCTCCGGGCGGGTTTTCGCGGCGTTGGCCAGCTGGAAGGAGTCGCCCACGAAGTCGGCGTGCTGGATGATCTCGTCGCGCT
>CALZCR010000045.1 GCA_945631445.1 uncultured Corynebacterium sp.
TGGGCTTCGACCCGGACTTCCTGCCAACCGACGTCGAGCCCGTGGTCATCCACGGTGACGTCGAAATACCCGTTCTGGTTGGTGCGCGTGCTCACGCGCTGGTCGCCCGCGTGCACGGTCACCGGCAGGTCGCCGACCTGGATGGTGAAGAACTGCCGGTAGCCGCGCTGCGCCTGCTGGGTCATCTGCTCCATCTGGGAACGGGGGTCGCCGTTGTCGTCGAACTCCGGATCCTCCATGAGGATGCGGCCGATGACGTGGATGCGCTGTGCGGTGCCGTAGCCGCGGTACGGCTGAATCTCCGGTGCCCAGCCAGCGGCGGTCTTGCGCTCTACCCCGCGCCGGTTGATGCGGCGTTCCGCCGCGCGAACGATGTCTGACAGTCCCATGCGGGCGAGAGTACACACCCGGGGCCGAGCGTTCAGGGGCCGGTCGGGCCCGGAGACCAGGCGTACGCGGTCATCTCCTCGAGCACCCTCACGTCGAGATCCTCCCGACCAGCCCTTCGGCGGTGAGGTCAGCGCGGGTGAACTCAGCGGCGTGTCCGGGGCGAGGGGGCGTCGGCCAGCGACAGGCCGTGCTCAAGCAGGCCCGCCTGCAGGCGTTCGAGCCCGCGGGCGCCGACGCCGTGCAGGGCGAGCAGATCGTGCCAGGCGACGCCGTGGAGTGCTTCCAGGTGCGTGTAACCGGCGTCGGCCAGAGCATCCCGGGCCGGGCGGCCGAGGCCGGGGATGGCCGTCAGGGGAGTCGTCATGACTGCGAGTGTATTCCTGACCAGCGCCGAGCGCGCCCGTCCCCGGGGAGGGGACAGGTCGCCTCGGTCCGTGGGCGGCGGGCGTCGTTAAGCGCGGACCGGGGCGGTGTGCTTGAGCTCCACGTTTTCCAGCACGTGGTTGCGGGCCAGCACCATGTTGCGCAGCGACGCCTCGGTCTCCTCGTAGCCGCGGGTCTTCAGGCCGCAGTCCGGGTTGACCCACAGGCGCTCCGCCGGGACGTGCTGGGCGGCGGCGGTCAGCAGCTCGATGAGCTCGGCCACCTCCGGCACGCGCGGGGAGTGGATGTCGTAGATGCCCGGGCCGATGCCGGAGGTGAACTTCTCCTCGATGTCGCCGAGCAGCTCCATCCGCGAACGGGCCGCCTCGATGGAGGTGACGTCGGCGTCGAGGTCGTTGATGGCCTCGATGATCTGACCGAACTCCGAATAGCAGAGGTGCGTGTGGATCTGGGTGTCCGGCGCCGCGTCGGCGGCGACCAGGCGGAAGCCGCGCACGGCCCAGTCCAGGTACTCCTGGCGGCGCTCCTCGCGTAGCGGCAGCAGCTCGCGCAGGGCCGGCTCGTCGATCTGGATGATCTTGATGCCGGCTTCCTCGAGATCGGCGACCTCGTCGGCCAACGCCACGCCGATCTGGTCCGCGGAGACGGACAGCGGGACGTCGTCACGCACGAACGACCAGGCCAGGATGGTCACCGGGCCGGTGAGCATGCCCTTGACGTGCTTCTCCGACAGCGACTGCGCGTAGGCGATCCACTCGACGGTCATGGCCTCCGGGCGGGAGACGTCGCCGATGATGATCGGCGGACGGGTGCAGCGGGAGCCATAAGACTGGACCCAGCCGTTCTCGGTGACCACGAAGCCGTCGAGCAGCTCCGCGAAGTACTGCACCATGTCGTTGCGCTCCGGCTCGCCGTGGACCAGCACGTCGATGCCCAGGCGCTCCTGCAGCTCGATGACCGAGGCGATCTCGTCCTTCTGCGCCTGGACGTAGGCGGCGTCGTCGATGACGCCGGCCTTGTGGTCGGCGCGCGCCTTGCGCACCTCGTCGGTCTGCGGGAAGGAGCCGATGGTGGTGGTCGGCAGCTCCGGCAGATTCAGCGACTGCTGCGCCTCGACGCGCTCGTCAAAGGAGGGCTGGCGCTTGACCTCGCCGTCCGGCAGGGCGGCGACGCGGGCCTGGACGGCCTGGTTGTGCACGCGCGCCGACTCGCGGCGGGTGCGCACGGCGCGGTCGGCGCGGGCGAAGGCCTCGCCCGCGGCGACGGTGCCCTCATTTAAGGCGGTGGACAGGGAGACGGCTTCGCCGACCTTCTCGTCGGCGAAGGACAGCCAGCCGGCGACGTCGACCGGCAGGTTCGACTCGTTGGCCACGGTGTGCGGCACGTGCAGCAGCGACACCGAAGACGAGACGGTGACCTTCAGGCCGGCGCCCTTAAGCTGCTCGAGCACGCTGAGGCGCTCGCGCAGGTCGGCGGCCCAGACGTTGCGGCCGTCGACCACTCCGGCCACGAGGCGGGTGCCCTGGTCCACGGTGGCGGCGATGCGCTCCAGGTAGTCCGGGGCCTCCTTCAGCGTCTGCGGGGCCAGGTCCACGCCGAGGGCCTCCGGGCGGACGGAGGCCAGTGCCTCGAGTCCGGCGTTCAGCGAGCCGTAGGGGGTGGACAGGAACACGGACGGGCGCACGGCGTCTTCGGCCAGCAAGGTGGCGTAGGTATTTTTCGCCAGCTCCGCGAGCTCGGCGTCGGTGATCTCGGTGAGGTCGGCGACCAGGGCCGGCTCCTCGATCTGGACCCACTCGACGCCGTTCTCTGCCAGCACCTTGAGGATCTCGGCGTAGGAGGCGGTCAGCTTCTCCAGGTGATCCAGCGGCTGGGTGGTCGCACCCTCGGCCTGCTTGGACAGCGCCAACAGGGTGACCGGGCCGACGAGGAAGGGGCGCACGACGTTGCCGGCGTCCTTGGCCTCGGTAAACAGCTCCAGTAGGCGCTGCGGGCGCGGGCGGTATTCTTCGTCGTCGCCGACCTCCGGGACCAGGTAGTGGTAGTTGGTGTCGAACCACTTGGTCATCTCCAGCGGGGCGGTGTCGGCGTTGCCGCGGGCCAGGGTGAAGTAATCGTCCAGGGCGACCTCTTCTTCGGCGCCGCCGAGCAGACCGACGGTCACGGCCGTCTCCAGGACGTGGTCGTAGTAGGCGGCGTCCGCCGGGATCGAGTAGTCCTCGGTCAGGCCCAGCTCACGCAGGCGCGCCCAGTTGCTCAGTCGCAGGCTGCGCGCGGCGGAGCGGAACTCCTCGGCGTCGATGCGGCCCTTCCAGAAGGACTCCAGCGCCTTTTTCAGCTCGCGGTTCGGGCCGATGCGGGGATAGCCCTCGATCGTGGCGTTGGGGAAGGTGACGGTGTTTTCAGACATGGCAAAAATGCCCTTTCTCGCGAAAAGTGAAGTAGTTGGGTGGTGTTCCGAACTGATCTTCGCGGGGGCTCCCGGTTCTGATGTTCGTGGGTGTCGCTACCGGACGGTCATCTCACGCACGTTTCTGGCGCGGTGCGATGCCGATGCGGGTGAGCAATTCTCCGGTGACGTCGGCGCGGTTGAACGTGTACAGGTGCAGGCTCTCCGTGTCATTGGACAGGAGGGTCCGCGCCATCTCAGCGGTCGCGTCCAAACCGATGTCGAGCTGGCCCTCCGGCGTGTCGGACTTCTCCAGGCGGCGAATCAGCCGCTCGGGGACCTCCAGGCCGGAGAGCTGCCCCATTCGGCGCAGCCGCTGGACGCTGATCATCGGCGCCAGCGCCGGAATCAACGGGATAGTGACCCCGGCCAACCGGGCCCGGTCGCGGAAGCGTAGGTAGTCCTCCGGGTCGAAGAACATTTGGGTGATGGCGAAACCCGCGCCCAGGCGCTGCTTGGCCAGCAGGACGTCGATGTCCTCGTCCGGTCCGGAGGACTGGTAGTGCCCGGAGGGGTAGGCGGCGACGCCGACCGCCAACCGACCCGCCGCGAAGCGGGCGGCCTGGCTGTCTTCCACCTCGCCGATCAACTTGATCAGGTCGGTGGCGTGCGGCAACTCGCCCGGGGCCGGGCCGGTCTGGCCATCCGGGTAGTCGCCGCGCAGCGCCAGGAACCCGCGCACCCCGGCGTCGATGAGCCGGTTGATCCAGCCGATCAGTTCCTCGCGGGTGCCGGCGGTGCACGCCAGGTGCGCCAGCGGCAGCATCCGGGTGGTCTGGGAGATGCGTTCGATGAACGCCGAGGTGCCCGTCAGCCAATCGGAGCGCTGGGAGCTGGTCACGGCCAGGTAGTCGGGTCCGTAGGACTCGAGGGTGGCCAGCAGGTGATCGATCTTGGCCCGGTCGGAGTCGTGGCGCGGCGGCATGACTTCAAACGACAGGGAGGTCCGGCGGCGGGCGCCGGGGGCGCGGCCGAGCAGATCTGCCGGATCGAGCTTCGACGGCTGGGACTCGACCGGAATGAGATCCTCGTCGAGCGGGGCAGACGCCGAGAACCGGATGGACCGGTGCGGGCGGACGGATACGTCAGCGCTCATGGAAGCCTCCTCTGGTGGTCTCGTGGTGCCCGGCCCGCAACTGCTGCGGGTGGGGGTGCACTGGGTGAGGAGGCTTCCTGTTTCCCTCGGTGCGGATTGGGTTTTAATCTAGCAACTCGTGGTCACGGCGAGGCAAGGGGAGCATTATGATGACATGACACTAAAGTCTGTGAACAGCGATGATGGCCGTCTCGAGTGTGAACATAATTCCATTAAACGGTGGACCGCTTGGTCTACCGGCCGCCTGTGGGAGAGCTATCCGAAGGCCGGATGGTAGTGCACGAGCCCGCTGGGAAACTGCGAATCAGTGATCCGCAACGCCTGAAAATACCCCTCCGGGGCGCCCGGATAATCCAGACCCGGGACACGCTCGAAACCAAAGTGGGCGTAAAAATCCGGCTCCCCGAAGACCACCACCCCGCCCGCGCCGCCCTCGGTCAACCGCGCCAGGGTGCTCTCCAGTAGGGCCCGCGCCAGACCCCCGCCCTGCCGGTGCGGCGCGACGGTCACGGGGCCGATCCCGAACCAACCACCCGTCCCGTCCTCGATGCGTACGGGGGAGACCGCCACGTGCCCGAGCGTTTCCACGCCCTCCACGGCGACCAAGGACAACGCCAACGCGTCGTCGTCACGCAACGCGTCAACGATGGCGGCCTCCCGGCCGTCCGAATCTGCGACCTCGGCGAAAGCCGCCGTGATCAGGGCGTGGATGCCTGGGATGTCGGCGTCGGTCTCGCGACGAATGGTCCGGTCAATCATGCCGACCATTCTAGGCGCACCCGCCCGCCGACTGTTCCACACGTCACACTTCACCGACCTACCCTGGGGCCATGACGGCACTTTTCGACGACGGCGCAGACTACGCCGCGCACCGCCCCTCCTACCCGCCCGCACTCGCCCAAGCCCTGGCGGCCTTGCCCGGCGACGGCACCGACCTGGCCCTGGACGTCGGCTGCGGCACTGGGCAGCTCACCGCGCTGCTGGCGCAGCACGTCGGTCACCGGGTCATCGGCGTCGATCCCAGCCCCAGCCAAATCGCCGCCGCCACCCCCGTCCCGAAGGCCCGCTACCGCGTCGGCTCCGCGGACCGGTTGCCCGCGGTAGACGGGATCGTCGATCTGATCACCGTCGCCCAAGCCGCCCACTGGATTGACGACTTGCCCGCCTTCTACGCGGAGGCGCGCCGGGTGGCCGCCCCGGGAGCGGCGATCGCGCTGGTCAGCTACGGTCTGTGCACGCTTGACGACGATCTCGACGCCCTCTTTCAAGACTTCTACTGGGGAGATTTCCACCGCTTCTGGGACCCGCGCCGCCGACACGTGGAAAACGGCCTGGCGGACCTGGATTTCCCGTTTGCGCCGCTGCCCGTGGAACCCACCGCCATCGTCCGCGAATACGACCTGGCGGATTTCCTCGGCTACCTGGGCACTTGGACCGCGGTGCGCAACGCGCGCGACAGCGGGCACGCGCACGAATTCACGGAGTTTTCCGAGGCGCTCAGCCAGCGGTGGGGCGACCCCGCACGGCGCCGGACCGTCACGTGGCCGATCACCGTGCGCGCGGGGCAGCTGCGGGCGGGAGGACGGGCCCGGCCGTCTTCCTAGCGCTGCTTACGGGAGCGGTTCAGCACGACAAGTACGCCGAGCACGACCAGCACGGCCAGGAGCGCCGGGGCGATCTTCCGCTGCTCGGCGGGGCTTTCCGACGCCTTCTTGACCGTCGGTGGGGCGGCGTCCGGGTCCTCCGGGGTCACGGTGACCTGCTCGGGCTCGATGACCGTCGGGGAGTCGGGCTCGGGGGCGGCGGTCTGGGGCTCGGCGTCGTCCGCGAGGGCGCCTGCGACGTCGTCGTGGAGTTCCTGCACCCCGCTGGCCCGGCGGGCGGTCAGCAGCACCTGGGTGAGGTTGGGCCGGCGCGGGATCTCGTCCAGCCACAGCTCTTCCTGGATCCGCTCCCACCGCTGGTGGGCGGCCGCGGCATCGAGCCCGGAACTAAGGTCCTCGCGGAGTTCGGTCAGCTCGGTGCGGGCGCGCATGTTCAGCAGCAGCAATTCGACGAAGAACGTCGGGGCCTGCACGAACGGGGTGGGATTGTCCCGGTAGTCCGTGTCCGTGCGCACGACGGCCAGGCCATTGTCGGTGGCCAGGATCGACCAGTTGTCGGACTCCTCGGCGGTGTACTTGTCCAGGGAGTCTCGCGTGTCCTGCGGGGGTCGCTGGTCGTCGGTGTCTGCGCCGGCGGCCAATTCCCACGCCCATTGCTCATGGGCGGTCCAGGCGTCCGCCTCGGGGAACGAGGCCGGGCCCGGCACGTCCGCGCGGGCGGGCAAGGCCACGACGCTGCGGCTCGGCAGCGCCGAATCGCCGAGGCCACCGTCTTCGTTCACCCGGAGTGCGGCCAGCTGCGCTGGGGCGTCGCTCGGGGCCAAGAGCAGTTTCGCGACCTCCAGGAGGTTCTGCGTCAGCGGGTAAACCGGGGCCTGGTCCGTGGCCGGCGCGGCCGAATCCGGCAGGGACGGGTGTCGGCTGGCCGGCACGGACGGCGTCACCAGCTGGGCCGGAAAGTCGTCGGCCGGGCGGGCCAGCGCCTGGGAGATGCGCTCCAATTGCGCGGAGGAGCAATTTTCGGCGAGGACGTGAAACACCAGGAAGTGCTGGCGAGAAGCCGGTTCCGCCTCGTCCGGCGTCGGGGTCGCGCGCGGGTAGGAGAGGCACTCCACCGCGTGCAGCTGCAGACTCCCGTGTTCCCACTCGTCGATCTCCCCCGTCGTGGACCACTGGCCCGGGAGCAGGGCCAGGCGGCCGAACTTCGCCATGCCCGCCCCGGCCGCCACATCGGTGATCAGCTGGTACGGCAGGGCGGTCTCCAGCCCGGCGTCTGCGAGCCATTGTTCAGTGCTGGCGGGGTTTGTGGCCGCGGTCTTTTCGAGCCAGGAATGGATGCTCTTGCGGGTCGCGTGCTTGTACACCGCCGACTGCCCGCGGCCGGGCCGGAAGTATCCGGCGAGCTCGGAGCCGAAGTAGCTCGCCGGGTTGGCCTTGGGGTTTTTGAACTCCAGGCGCTGGATCGGTGCGGTGGTCTCGGCGGTGTCGGCGTCTTCGGCTTCTGGGGTGGCCGGGTAATATTCCACGCCCTTGATGCCCTCGTAACGCCCGTCCAGCCACGGGGAAGACGTGGCGTCGAGAAGGGAGGCGTCGCCGAGGCTGACGTCCTGGGGCAGCGGAAACGCCACGGAGAACAACACGGCGCGCCAATGGGCGGGCGTGGCGGCCAACGCCGGGTTGCGTTGTTTGAGTTCGTTGCCCCGGTAGCTGCCGTGGCCGTCTAGTTCGTTGAGGTAGTCAGTGTTGACCATCGCGTGTCCTGCCGTGTCTGATTGGGTGATGTCGTCTCCGGATATCCTCACCTTTACATAAAAACCCCGGCAAATGTACGACATAACGTCGGCGTCGAGGTGGATGGGCGTGGTGAGATGCATCGACCATCTTCTCGGTAAGTCGCGGAGACCCCCACGAATGCGCGTTTTACAGAGTGAGAAAAGATCCGTGACCATTGTCTTCGACACACGTTGCTCACGAGGAACCTCGCACCGCACGTATAAAACCCGTGGGCTGGTGGCCCCCGCGGCAACGTCCGAGACGACAATGGGAAAGCGAAGGCTTACCGGGTCCGTCAGGTGCTCCAAGCCGTAGAACAGCTGCGGACCCACGGGTCGTGACCGCACCTGAAAAAATAACGCTCCAAGGAAGAAGGTCCGTGTTGAACCCTGAAAAATGCACTTACCAGGTGTCTTGATCTGAGGGGGATGGCGAGTACGTCGTCGTCGTTCTGGCTGGGCGGGCCCTCGCCGGCGGGGCGCGACGCCCATGCTTTCCAACGCGGGGTTCTCGACGACATCATGGCTGCGTCTTGAGCGGAGAAGGCACGGACCCGGATTCTGCACGTGCAGAATCGCTGCGTCAGCGTCTCGGCATCCTTCTCTCAGCCGTGCCGGTTGTGTTGGGCGGAATAAACCATCTACCCGCCATCCGGGCCCTCGTAGATGGTTAAAAGCGCTGAAAAAATCATCTAGACTCACTGGGCGTGTCTCATTGCGGTGTTTTCTGCGCTGGGTGAGCGTTAAAGAGGGCATCCGGCGCCCGCGGATTCTGCACGTGCAGAAAAATCGGGTCGACGTAGGTGGAGTCGTCGGTTTTTTTGAAGCAGGGGCCTATGCACTTGCCCATATG
>CALZCR010000046.1 GCA_945631445.1 uncultured Corynebacterium sp.
GGGCTGCTCGAAAGAGCCTGACGCTCCTCGGCGGGTCCTGACCGTCCCACCGGTGGGGTGAGCGCGATAAGATGAGCCCGAAGCGCCGAGGGGCGGGAACCGTCCCGCCCGATACGGACGTGGATGAGAACTCTCTTATGAAGTGGGTGACGGCCAGGTATGCCGTGGCCCACATGAGCGCGAGAAGGAGCGCAATCGAATATGACTACCGTCGATCCCCGCCAGGCTGAGGTGCCCGCACCGTTCATCGTCCCCGCCGGCACTGCCGTCGGCGCCGCGATGCGTGAGCTGGGCCTGCCGAACAAGGGCCCCGAGGCCGTCGTCTGCGTCAAGGACGCCGAGGGAGAGCTGAAGGATCTTTCCCACGTCCCGGACGCCGAGGCCGAATTCACCCCGGTCCCGGCGTACACCGAAGACGGCCGTTCCGTGATCCGGCACTCCTGCGCCCACGTCCTCGCCCAGGCCGTGCAGCTGGAGTTCCCCGGTACCAAGCTGGGCATCGGCCCGGCCATCGAAAACGGCTTCTACTACGATTTCCAGGTCGCCGAGCCCTTCACTCCGGAGGACCTCAAGACCATCGAGAAGCGGATGAAGAAGATCATCAAGTCCGGTCAGCGTTTCGAGCGCCGCGTCTACGCCTCCACCGAGGCCGCCGCCGAAGAACTCGCCGAGGAGCCGTTCAAGCTCGAGCTGGTCCGGGACAAAGGCAACGTCGACCCCGATTCGGACGAGGCCACCGAAGTCGGCGCCGGCGACCTGACGGCGTACGACAACGTCAACCCGCGCACCAACGAGGTCGAGTGGTCTGACCTGTGCCGTGGTCCGCACATCCCGACGACCCGCTACATCCCCGCCTTCACGCTGACCCGCTCCTCTGCGGCCTATTGGCGCGGCGACCAGGACAACGCCGGTCTGCAGCGCATCTACGGCACCGCGTGGGAAGACAAGGAGAAGCTGGAGGAGTACCAGACGATGCTCGCGGAGGCGGAGAAGCGTGATCACCGCCGCCTGGGCACCGAACTGGATCTGTTCTCCTTCCCGGACGAGATCGGTTCCGGACTGCCGGTGTTCCACCCCAACGGTGCGATCGTGCGCTTCGAGATGGAGGAGCACTCCCGCCGCCGCCACCTCGCGGCCGGCTACTCCTTCGTCAACACCCCGCACGCGACGAAGGCGGACCTGTTCGAGAAGTCCGGGCACCTGGGCTTCTATAAGGAGGGCATGTTCCCGCCGCTGCAGCTCGACGCCGAGTATGACGAAAACGGCAACGAGACCAAGCCGGGCCAGGATTACTACCTCAAGCCGATGAACTGCCCGATGCACAACCTGATCTTCGACGCCCGCGGGCGCTCCTACCGTGAGCTGCCGCTGCGCTTGTTCGAGTTCGGCACCGTGTACCGCTACGAGAAGTCCGGTGTCGTGCACGGCCTGACCCGTGCGCGCGGTTTCACCCAGGACGACGCCCACATCTACTGCACCGAGGATCAGCTGGAAGAAGAGCTGACCACGGTGCTGGAGTTCATCATTTCCCTGCTCCGGGATTACGGGCTGGACGACTTCTACCTGGAGCTGTCGACCCGCGACCCGAAGAAGTCCGTCGGCTCGGAAGAAATTTGGGAGACCTCCACCGAGATCCTGCAGCGCGTGGCCACCAACTCCGGCCTCGACCTGGTGCCGGACCCGGAGGGCGCCGCTTTCTATGGCCCGAAGATTTCCGTGCAGGCCAAGGACGCGATCGGCCGTACCTGGCAGATGTCCACCGTCCAGCTGGACTTCAACCTGCCGGAACGCTTCGACCTGGAATACACCGCCCCGGACGGTTCGAAGAAGCAGCCCATCATGATCCACCGCGCGCTCTTCGGCTCCATCGAGCGTTTCTTCGCCGTGCTGCTGGAGCACTATGCCGGAGCTTTCCCCGCGTGGCTGGCTCCGCAGCAGGTCATGGGGATCCCGGTGGCCGAGGACTTCGCCCCCCATCTGGAGAAGGTCGTCGCCGAGCTGCGCAAGCGCGGCGTCCGCGCCGACGTCGACGTCTCTGACGACCGCATGCAGAAAAAGATCCGCAATCACACCACCGGCAAAATTCCGTTCATGCTGCTGGCCGGCGGCCGTGACGTGGAGGCGGAAGCCGTGAGCTTCCGGTTCCTCGACGGCACGCAGATCAACGGTGTGCCGGTGGCGGAAGCCGTCGACCTGATCGCAGATTGGGTGGGCGAGCGCATCAACGAGCAACCGAGCGAGGAAGCCATTGCCGCACGCCGATAATGCCGCTGAATCCGCCGGGGAGAACGAGCGGCGCATCGTCGACCAAGGGGTCGGAAAAGACGATGAGCTGCAGCGCCTGTGGGCGCCGTACCGCTCCGCGTACCTGGCGGAATCCCCGCGGATGAACGGCAGCGACGTGGAAGACCCCGGCGACCCTTTCCTCGACGCGCCGCAGCGCTCCGACGAGGAGTCGCTGATCGTCGCCCGCGGCGAGCACGTCTACGCGATCCTGAACCTCTACCCGTACAACGCGGGACACCTGATGGTCATCCCGTACCGGAAAGTCGCCGAGCTGGAAGACCTGACGGCGGAAGAGGACCTGGAGGTGATGGCGTTCACCAAACGCGCCATCCGCGTGCTCAAAGAGGTCTCCAACCCGGAAGCCTTCAACGTGGGCTTTAACTTAGGCTCCGCCTCCGGCGGTTCGGTCGGCGACCACCTGCACCTGCATGTGGTGCCGAGGTGGTCCGGTGACGCCAATTTCGTGACCGTGATCGGCAAAACCAAGGTGCTCCCGCAGCTGTTGCGCGACACCCGCGCACTGCTCGCCCGCGCCTGGGCCGAGATTGAGGCCGCTGATGCTTAGCGTCCACGGACGAAAGCCGGCGGCGGTCGTCATCGAGCCGGTGGCCAAAGCACTGAACCGGCTGGGCGTCTCCCCGAACGCGATCACGATTCTCGGCGCGGTGCTCACCACCGTCATCGTCGTGACGCTCATTCCGGCGGGGCACCTGGCGTGGGCGGCCGTGCTCTCTGGGCTGTTCGCGACCTTCGACATGATCGACGGCACCATGGCTCGGTTGCGCGGCGGCGGCACCCGCTTCGGGGCGACGCTGGACGCGACCTGCGACCGCATCACCGACGGGGCGACCTTCGCCGCCATCACCTGGTGGCTGATCTACTCCTACGACGCGCATTTTTCCCTGGTGGCGGCGTCGTTCGTGGTGCTCATCGGTTCCCAGGTGATCAGCTACGTCAAGGCCAGGGGAGAGGCCTCGGGCTTCACCATGGTCGGCGGGCTGATCGAGCGTCCGGAGCGGCTGATCATCGGGCTCGTCGGCATCGGCCTCCAGGGCTTCGGCGTTCCCTACGCCGTCGACGTGGCCATCTGGGTGCTGGCCGTCGGCAGCGTCATCACCGTCATCCAACGCATCGCGATGGCCTGGAACGCCCCTCAGGCGATGGACAAGGCGGCGGCCCCGGCGGGGACGAAGGACGCTGCCGCACCCGATCATTCCCGATCCCTCGAGACGAAGGAGAAGTAGCGGCCATGAAAGACGTCCTCCGACTGCTGCGCGACCGCGACTTCGCGGCCGCCGGTTACCTGGCGGGATGGTCGCTCGTGGGCGTCCTGCCCGCCCCCGTCGCCGCCCGGTTGTTTCAGTTCGGCGCTGACCGGGTCAGCGACGACGGCAAGGGGCTGGAGATGTTGCGGCGCAACCTCAGCCGCGTCGTGGGGCCGGAGAACGTCACCCGCGGGCTGGTGCGCGACGCCATGCGCTCCTACGCCCGCTACTGGCTGGAGGCGTTCCGGTTGCCGACGCTGACCGACGACGAGAAGCTGCACGCCCGGCTGACTGCGGGAGTGGTCGGCCGGGAAGCCTTCGACGCGTCGGTCGCTTCGGGTCGGGGAGTGATCCTGACTCTGCCGCACTCGGGCAACTGGGACATGGCCGGCACGTGGCTGGTCAAAAACTACGGCCAATTCACCACCGTGGCGGAAAGAGTCAAGCCTGAGGTCTTGTTCAACGCCTTCGTCGAGTTCCGCGAGTCCCTGGGCTTCGAGGTGCTGGCGCTCACGGGCGGGCAGCAACCGCCCTTCGGCAGGCTCCGCGAGGTGTTGGAGGACGGGGGGATCGTGTGCTTGCTGGGCGAGCGCGACCTCAAGCAGACCGGCGTGGAGGTCGACTTCTTCGGGGAGAAGACCACGATGCCGGCGGGCAGCGCCCAGCTCGCCATCGAGACCGGTGCCGCCCTGCACGTGGTGCACTCCTGGTTCTACGAGGACGACGACGGCCCAGGGTGGGGGCTGAGCGCCTCCGATGAGGTGGAGGTCACCGACCTTCCGGCCACCATGCAGCGCGTCGCGGATCTTTTCGCGGCCAACATCGCCGCGCACCCGCAGGACTGGCACATGCTGCAGCCGCAGTGGACCGTCGACGTCGACGAGGTCAAGGCGGCCCGTCGGGCGCGCCGGCAGCGGGCGGAAAACGAACGGAAAGGCTAGGTCGGCGCTGTGCGAGTGGGAATCGTCTGCCCGTATTCTTTCGACGAACCCGGCGGGGTTCAAGCCCACATCCTTGATTTGGCCACAGTGTTGATCGGGCAGGGGCACCACGTGCGGGTGATCGGCCCGGCCTCGGAGGACACGGCGTTGCCCGACTTCGTGGTCAAGGGCGGCGGGTCCGTGGCCATCCCCTACAACGGATCGGTGGCCCGCCTGGCCTTTGGGCCGGGCGTGCGTCGCCGGGTGCGCCGCTTCCTGCAGGAGGGCAGGTTCGACGTGCTCCACATCCACGAGCCCAATTCGCCGAGTTACTCCATGCACGCGCTGTTTCTGGCTTCCGGCCCGATCGTGGCCACCTACCATGCCTCCTCCGCCGGTTCCCGGGTGCTGCGAGCCTTCCGTCGGGTGCTCGCCCCAGCGCTGGAGAAGGTCCGCGGCGGCATCGCCGTCTCCGAGATGGCCCGGAGGTGGCAGGTGGAACAACTCGGCGGCGACCCGGTCCTGATCCCCAATGGGGTGGACACCGCGGTGTACCGCGACGCGATCGTCGCTGCGGAGCAAAAATCAGACCGGCCCGTGGAGATCGTGTTTCTCGGGCGTCTCGACGAGCCGCGCAAGGGCCTGGATATCCTGCTGCGGGCGCTCGCCCGCATCGACCGGGGCAGTCGGGCATTCACAGTCACCGTCATGGGCGGCGGCCGGGAACGCCAGGCCGAGGGGGTCAACTTCATCGGCCGGGTCAGCGACGAAGAGAAGGTGGCGGTCTTGGGCCGCGCCGACATCTACGTGGCGCCGAACACCGGCGGGGAGAGCTTCGGCATCGTCCTCGTCGAGGCGATGGCGGCCGGATGCGCCGTGGTGGCCTCCGATATCGAGGCCTTCGCCACCGTCTGCGACGCCGCCTCCGAGAATCCGGCGGGCGTGCTCTTTCGCAACGGTTCCGATGCCGACCTCGCCGAGAAACTCACCGACCTCATCGATGACGCCGCGCTTCGCAAGCGCTACATCGACGCTGGGGCGCGGCGCGCCCTGCGCTACGACTGGGAGCGGGTGGCCAAGGACGTGGTCACCGTCTACGAGACCGTCGTGGACGGCACCGTGGTGACCGCGGGCAGGGGTGGCCGGTGATCTGGCTCGTCGCGCTGGCGGCGGTGCTGCTCACCGTCGTCGTGTTGTGGGCGTATTTCACCGCGCAACGGCTCAACCGGCTGCACATCCGCACGGATTCGGCGCGCCTGTCGCTGCAGGCGTCGCTCGACAGGCGCGCCGCGGTGGTGGCGGTGCTGATTCCGGAAGCCGCGGCCACCGCGGCAGAGGCCGAAGCCATCCCGCTGGAATACGGCAACTTCGACCGGCGGGCCAGCGTGGAACGCGCGATCAGCTCCGCGATCGCCGCGCTGGAGCCGCAGGTGCCGGCCCAGCTCGTCGACGCCGACGTCCGCGTGCAGCTGGCCCACCGGTTCTACAACGAAGCCGTCGCCGACACCCGGGCTCTGCGACTGCAGCAGCCGGTGCGTTTCCTGCGGCTGGGCGGAAGGGCCGACCTGCCGGAGTTTTTCGAGTTCAGCACGCTGTGACCCGGTTGCCGGAACGGGAGGCGGCGCGCGCCTCCGCCCGCAGCCAGCGCACCGCGACGAGGAGGATCGCCACCATCACGACGTTGCGTGCAATGAGTGCGACGACCCCGACCACACCGCTGGCGGGCGAGAGCACGTCACCGTAGAAGAAGGGGTAGATCACCGTGCTCAACGCCGCGGCCGCGACGGCGAGCACACCCAACCACCGGGGATGGGAGAAAGCGGAGGTGCGCAACGC
Organism: uncultured Corynebacterium sp.; assembly: GCA_945631445.1. GTDB lineage: Bacteria > Actinomycetota > Actinomycetes > Mycobacteriales > Mycobacteriaceae > Corynebacterium. The sequence continues at coordinate 6,308 of CALZCR010000046.1, forward strand.
CACCGCGAGAATCGGCCCCAGCCAGATGACGTACTGCGGGGAGAACACCTTGTTCGCGACCAGTAACCCCGCGACCACCGCCACACCGAAAGCCACGGCGACCGAAGGAGTGAAGCGGCCCCGCCACAGCGCGAACAACGCCCACCCCAACGCGCCCGCCACGACCGCCACCATCGCAGCGTCAGCCACACCGATCAGTGCGTCGACCCCCGGGCCGGCGATCTCCCAGCTCTTGGAGTCGGCGAAGTGGACGTCGTACAGCTCCGGGCGGAACTGGGCGGCGGCCACGGCCACCGTCGCCGCGACCGACTCCACCTGCAGCCCGCGTTCCCCTTGGTAGGTGAGCGGGGAGAGGAGTCTATCGAGCCCTCCCACGGCGAGAGTGATCAAAACCAACCCGGCCAGCGCCGCGAAGAAAGCCGTCACGCGCACCCAGGTCCCTCGCTCCCGGAGCCCGCCGACCAGCCCTGCGCCGAGGACTCCCGGCCACAATTTCACCGCCGTCGCCGCCGCCAGCATCACCGAGGCGAGCACCCCGTTGAGAAATAGCAGGGCCGCAAACGCGCCGACCAGCACCGCCGGGATGAGATCCAGACGCATGAGAAGCACCTGCCCGCAGGCGGTGCCGAAAAACACCCAGAACCACCCGGCCTGCGCCGCCTGCCGCGCCGGGAGCCGGCCGTGGAGCAGGAGGGCGAGGAAGAGGGCGTCGATAAGCAGGTTCATCGCCAAAAACGCGACCTGGAACGCCGGCAGGTCAGGCGCGGTGAGCCAGTGGAGGAGGTAAATCACCCACGTCGCGGCGTGCGGGTATTCCCGCAGGCCGTCCTCCTGCCCGGCGCCACCGAAGTAGTAGTTCACGTCCGTCATCGGCCCCGGCTCGTAGACGATGAGGGCGAGCAGGGCGACCCGGGCGACGGCCCAGCCGGCCCAGACGGCGCAGGCGGAGGAGAGACGGGGCATGGCCGCAAGTGTAGACACCGAGGGGACCTGGCCGCGGGAAGGATCGGTACGCTGGGAACGCAGTGAAATACGTATCTCGTCTGAGGGAGTTGAGCGCGTGAGCGATATTCGGGAAGTTCTGGACTTGGAGGCCGTCGACGCCGACATCTTCCGGGGGCGGGCCGTGCCATCCAAACACAAGCGGACCTTCGGCGGCCAGGTCGCGGCGCAGGCGCTCGTCGCCGCGACGAAGACCGTCTCCGCCGACAAACAGGTCCACTCGCTGCACGGCTACTTCATCCGGGGAGGCAAGTCCGCCGAGCCGACGGTCTTTCTCGTCGACCGGCTCCGGGATGGACGCAGCTTCGCCACCCGCCAGGTCCGGGCCGTGCAAAACGGCGAGACCATCTTCAGCATGCAGGCCAGTTTCCACGTCCCCGACGACGTCGGCCCCGAACACGCCGACCGCATGCGCGACGTCCCCGCGCCGGAAGAAGTGGTCGGCGAACGGGCCTTGCCTCGTCCCGGCACCCGCGCGTTGCTCGACGACTGGGTCGACTGGGACGTCCGCGTCATCGACCCGGCCTACTACGAGAAAAACCCCTACACCGCCAGCCAGCAGATGGTCTGGTTCCGTTCTACTAAGACGCTGCCCGACGACGACACCTTCCACGTCTGCACGCTGGCCTACATGTCGGACATGACGCTGCTGTATTCCGCCCTGGTCCCGCACCCGGAGCACCAGGTGCAGATGGCCAGCCTGGACCACGCCATGTGGTTCCTGCGCCCCTTCCGCGCCGACGAGTGGTTGCTCTACGACCAGATCTCCCCGTCCGCCGCCGGGGGCAGGGGACTGACCCACGGGCGCATCTTTAACCGCGACGGAGACCTCGTGGCGGTCGTCATCCAGGAAGGCTTGACCAGGACACTGGATCCCGAAAAATAAAACGGGTTGCGACGGTGCGTATACTGGTTAAAGCTCACACACCAGGTGACGCGCTACTCCTCCAGCCCTGGAGTCGAGTCGGCGGTAATTGACCGCGAAAGCGAGAAAGGGGCGACATGGCAGGCCACTCAAAGTGGGCGACCACGAAGCACAAGAAGGCTGCGAACGACGCGAAGCGCAGCAAGGAATGGGCCAAGGCGATCAAGAACATCGAGGTCGCGGCCCGCATGGGCGGCGGCGACCCCGCCGGCAACCCGACCTT
>CALZCR010000047.1 GCA_945631445.1 uncultured Corynebacterium sp.
CGCCCGCCGGCGAAGAAGTAGGCTGAAGGGGTTGTTTCCCCCTACCGCCGAAAGGACCGTGTCACCGACGTGACCGACATCGACAGCCCCGCCGGTTCTGAACCGGACACCGCCATCGCCGAGGTGACCCCGACGCGGGTGGCAGAAATCTTGCGGGCGGAAGATCTCGAACACCGCCTCGACTCCGCCGCCGTCGGCGCGAACGAGACCCCGCTCACCGTGGTGCGCACCGGTTTCGTCAACTCCGCGGTGTCCTACACCGTCGCCGACGACCAGCTGGTCATGGAAGCGCTCTGGCGGGGCACCTTCGAGGCTGACCGCGCCGTGCGGCTGCTGGCCTGGATCAACAACTGGAACCAGACGCAGTTCGCCCCCACCATGCGATTTTTCGAACAGGCCGACGGCCAGCTGGTGGCCAGCGCCATCGACCTGGTCCCCGTGGCCGCGGGCTTAAGCCGCAACCAGCTCGCCGTGTTCGTGCTCAGCTGCCTGGACAACGTCACCCGGGCGTTCCGCGAGCTGGAAGAAGATTTCCCTGACCTGGTGACCTGGATGGAGGACGACCATGACCACAGCTGATCTCACCCCCGCGACCATCGACCGCGTCGCCGACGTGATGTCCGGCTTCGGCGTCGAAGTAAACAAGGCCGAGCACATGGAGGTGGCCAAGGCCAACCTCAACGGACTGTCCGTGACCTTCGCGATCTTGGGCTCCGTGCTCATCGTGCGCGCCGAAGCCGACAGCGGCGTCGAGACCAAGACCGCGGACGCGACCTGGTACCTGGCGGCCAACCAACTCAACAGCACCACCGCCGGCGCCCGCGCCGTGATCGTGGACGCCTTCGAATCCCTGGTGGTGCGCACTGAACGCAGCCTGCCCGTGGCCGCGGGCGTCAGCGACGAGCAGCTCGCCACCGGGCTCCGCCACTGCGTCGACCAGGTCATCACCACCCATGACGCGTTGCGGACGGTGGCGGAGCAGATCACCGAGCAGTTGGGGGCGCAGACCCCGGACGCTTAACCGGATTTTTTGACCTGGCGGAGCAGTTCCGCCCGGTCGTGGTCCGGGCTCGGCCACGGCTGCTGCAGATCGCACAGCGCCTCGACCAGCAGGTGCTTGATCACTGTCCGGGCGTATTTTTTATTGTCGCCCGGAACGCAGTACCACGGCGCCTGCTCCGTGGAGGTCCGCTCCAAGGCCACCTGATACGCCTGCATGTACTCGTCCCACTTGGCGCGCGTTCCTAAGTCGCTGGGGTGGAACTTCCAGAACTTCTCCGGATTCTGCAACCGGTCCGTCAAATTCTTTTTCTGAAATTCCGGCGAAATATGCAGCATCACCTTGATGATGCGGGTGCCGAACGCCGCCGCGGAGCGCTCAAAGTCGACGATGGCGCCGTAGCGTCGCTCGATCTCGTCTTCCGAGGCCATCTTCTCCACCCGCTGGACGAGCACGTCTTCATAGTGGGAACGGTCGAAGGCGACGATCTCTCCCCGGCCGGGCATGTGGCGGGTGACCCGCCAGAGAAAATCGTGCTTGGCCTCTTCCTCGCTCGGGGCGCCGAACGCCGCCGTCCGGTAGCCCAGCGGGTGCAACGGCCGGAACACGTGCCGGATCGCCCCGCCTTTGCCCGAGGTGTCCATCCCCTGCAGGATCAGCAACAACGACCCCGTCTCCTGGTTGCCCGTCTTCGCGTTCGCCCAGAGGTTGGTCTGTAAGTCCTCGAGCCTGTCGTCGTGCTGCTCGTACTCCTGATCCAAATCATCTTTGTCGCCCCGGAAGAAAGGGGTGCTGGCGGGATCCACGTCGCTGAGGTCGAATCCTTCCGTGACCCGCAGTGCGTCGATGTCTTTGATTCTGATTTTCTCCGGCATGCCCGCCCAGTGTAACCGCCCCGGACGATCCCGCCCAGGAAAAACCGGCCGCCCGCAGCACATGCTGCGAACGGCCGGTGTCATAGCCCAGCTCAGGAACGGGCGTCGGTGCCCTCGCCCGTGTCTTCCTCGTCCAGGTCCTCCTCATCGACGTCTTCTGCGTCGACGGGCTCCTGGTTCATGGGGTTGTCCGCGGAACGCGACTGGGCGATGTCGTCCAACACCGCATGAATGTACGGTGAACCCGCGTCGGTGGAATACTGCGCCGCCATCTCGACTCCGTCGACCACCGCGGTCGCCGGCGGGACGTCGGGGTTGAAGAGCAGCTCCCAGGCGCTGACCCGGAGAATGGCGCGGTCGACGGCCGGCAGACGGTGCAGCTCCCAGTCCTCCGAGAGGTACCGGGCGATCGCCTCGTCGATCTCGTCGAGCTTTTCTGCCGCCCCCGTGATGATTTCCCGGGTGTACTCGGCCACCGGAGCCACGACGGGGTCGGGGCGGCGCGCCAAGTCGACGCGGTCCTCGACGATGGCGACCGGGTCGATGTCGCGGGATTCCGCTTCAAAGAGAATGTCGGCGGCGCGGCGGCGGGCCCGGTAGCGGGCGCCGCGGCGACGGTAGTTGATCTCGTCGGAGCCCGCAGACTCGACGTTGTTCGGGGTTGCCTCTGACAACGTGTCCGTTCCTAGTTGTTGGTGCGGGAGAGGTACTCACCCGTACGGGTGTCGACCTTCACCACATTGCCGGTCTCGATGAACAGCGGAACCTGGATCTCCGCGCCGGTTTCCAGGGTGGCGGGCTTGCTGCCACCGGTGGAACGGTCGCCCTGCAGGCCCGGCTCGGTGTGCGAGATCTCCAGGTCCACGGACACCGGCAGCTCGCCGAAGAGCGCTTCGCCCTCGTAGAAGGACACCTGCACGCGCATGTTCTCCTTCAGGAAGGCGCCGGCGTCGCCGAACTTCTCGGTCGGCAGCTCGAACTGCTCGTAGTTGGAGTCGTCCATGACCACGAAGGCGGTGCCGTCGTTGTACAGGTAGGTCATGTCGCGGCGGTCGACGGTCGCGGTCTCGACCTTGACGCCGGCGTTGAAGGTCTTGTCCACGGTCTTGCCGGAGACGATCTCCTTCAGCTTGGTGCGGACGAAAGCGGGGCCCTTGCCCGGCTTGACGTGCTGGAATTCGACGATCTGCGAAAGCTTGCCATCGATGACCAGAACAAGGCCGTTCTTGAAGTCGGCGGTGGTTGCCACGAATGTTCTCCTTTGGCGTTGAAGCGGTTGCTGTTGATTAAAACTACACCACCAGCAGCTCTTTACTCACACCAGCCGTGATCACCCGGGGCGATCCTTGTGTGATGATCACCGTGTCTTCGATCCGCACGCCGCCCCGGCCGGGCACGTAAATCCCCGGCTCGACGGTCAGCGTCATGTTTTCCGCCAGGCGTCCCTGCCCCACCACGGACGCGGAGGGGGCTTCGTGGACTTCCGCACCGATGCCGTGGCCGGTGGAGTGCACGAAGTATTCCCCGTACCCGGCCTCGGCGATGATCTCCCGGCAGGCGGCGTCCACGTCCACCAGCGCTGTCCCGGCCCGGGCGGCGTCGACGCCGGCGCGTTGGGCGCGCGCCACGATCTCGTAGATTTCCCGGGAGAAGTCATCAGCTTCGCCGACCACCACGGTGCGGGTCATGTCTGAATTGAGTCCGGCCCGGTGGGCGCCGAAATCGACGGTGACCAGGTCGCCCCGCTCCAGGACCCGGTCACCCGCCCCGTGGTGGGGGCGGGAAGAGTTCGGTCCGGAAGCCACGATGGTCTCGAAGCTGGTCCGCTCCGACCCCAGCCTGCGCATGTGGTGTTCGAGGTCCGCGGCCACGTCGCGCTCTCGGCGGCCCGCCGCGATCTGTCCGGCCGACAGCAGCTCGTTGAACGCGTCGACGGCGATCTCAGCGACGGTGGTCAACCGCTCCAATTCGACGTTGTCTTTGATCAGCCGCTGCTGCTCGATGACCCCGGAGACGGGCACGAGGGTCACGTCCTCCCCGCAGGCCTCCTGCAGCTTTTCCAGCTGGCCCACGGTCACCACGTCGGCTTCGAAGCCGATGCGGCGGGGGCCGGGGACGTCGCGCAAGAGGCTGACCGCGCTGTTGCGCGCGATATGTGCCTCGATGTCGGGCACTTCTTCGGCGATCTGGGTGGTGTAGCGGCCGTCGGTGGCGATGGCGGCGCTCAAATCTTTGCTGATCACCATCGCGCCGTTGGATCCCGAAAACCCGGAATAATAACGGACGTGGATCATCCGGGTCACCAGCATGGCGTCGATGCGCTGGCCGGCGAGGGTGGCCGCCAGCGCTCGGCGTCGGGTAGCGAAACGGGTGTCAGCGTAAGCCATGAAACACTCTCCATGGTCGGGTCGGGAGCAACGTCCCTCCCACTCTACTGCGTCGGCCGTCCCGCAAAGTCCTGCAGGGCGTAGCGGTACCCGGCCACCCCCAACCCGGCGATCACTCCGCGGGCGAGGGGGGAAAGAAAGGAATGGTGCCGGAACTGTTCCCGGGCGTGCACGTTGGAGATGTGCACCTCGATGAACCCCGCCCCGTCGGCGACCTCCGCCAAGGCGTCACGCAGCGCCACGGAGGTATGGGTGAATCCGCCCGGGTTGATGATCACGCCCCAGCCCTGGTCGGCGGCCTCGTGGACCCAGTCGAGCAGGTCGCCTTCGTGGTTGGACTGTCGGCATTCGATCCCGACGCCCATATCCCGGGCATGGGCCGCGAGGTCGGCTTCGACGTCGGCGAGGGTGGTGGAGCCGTAGATCTCCGGCTGCCTTTTGCCCAGCCGGTTGAGGTTCGGTCCGTTGAGGACGAGGACGGTCTCTGGTCGCATGCTCTGCTCCGGCCCGCTCATCGCGCCAACGCCGCGTAGGCGGCCTGCAGCTCGTCGAGGCTGGGCCCTTCAAGCCGGGTCATCTCGCCGACCGCCCCGTCCAAGGCGACGAACCGGATGACGCCGTCGCGGTTTTTCTTGTCGCGGGTCATGGCGTCGTAGAGCTCCTCGAAATGGCCGCCCGGGTAGCTGGTGGGCAGGCCGATGGACGACAGGATCGCCCGGTGGCGCTCGACCAGCTCGGCGTCGATCAGCCCCCGCTGGTGCGCGAGGTGGGCGACGAACATCATGCCGACGGCGACGGCGTGGCCGTGGCGCCACCGGTAGTTTTCCCGCAGTTCCACCGCGTGGCCGAAGGTGTGTCCGTAGTTGAGGATCTCGCGCAGCCCGGACTCTTTGAGGTCCTGGCCCACGACGTCGGCCTTGACGGCCACGGAGCGGGTCACCAGTTCGGTCAGGCGTGCCGACGGCCGCAGGCACTCCTCCGGGTTCTCCTCATATAGCTCCAGGATGCGCTCATCGGCGATGAAGCCGGCCTTGATGATCTCCGCGGAGCCGGCGATCATCTCTTCTTCGGGCAACGTCGCCAGGATCTCCATGTCGATGAAGACCCCGGACGGCTCGTGAAAAGAGCCGACGAGGTTTTTGCCAGCCGCGGTGTTGATGCCGGTCTTGCCTCCCACGGCGGCGTCGACCATCGCCAGCAGGGTGGTCGGCACCTGAATGACGTTGAGGCCACGCATCCAGGTGGCGGCGACGAAACCGGCCAAGTCGGTGGCGGCCCCGCCGCCGACGCCGATGACCAGATCGCGCCGGCTCAGGCCGATCTCTGCGAACCTGTCCCAGAGCTTCCCGGCCGTCTCCAGGGTTTTTCCGGCTTCCGCGTCCGGCACCTGCACCAGGTGGGCGTCGACGCCGGAGGGGCGCAGGCTCGCGGCGATCTGCCGGGCGGCGGCCGCCAGCGGCGGCTGGTGCACCAGCGCGACTTTCGCCGCCTTCAGGGCCACGCCCCGGTCGGCGATGCTGTCCGCGAGGTCGTGGTCGATGACGACCTCGTAGGGCGAGGGGCCGTTGACGGCGATGACGGTCATGAGAGGCGGGGCCTTTCTTCGGGGGCGGTTAGAGCGATTCCAGGAAGCTGAGCACGTCGGCCACGATCTGCTGTGGCGTGCGGCAGTCGCTACGGACCCGGTGGTCCGCGACTTCGCGGTACAAGGGCCCGCGGGTTTCGAGCAGGCTCCGGTAGTGGGCGGCCGGGTCCGCGGACTCCAGCACCGGGCGGGAGCTGTCCCCGGAGGTGCGTCGGACGCCCTCTTCCGCGGAAATGTCGACCCACACGACGGTGTGCTGGCTGAGCAGCTCCCGGGTCGATTCGGTCAACACCGCTCCCCCGCCCAGGCTGACGACCCCGCCGGTGCGCAGCGCGTCGGCCACGTGGCGGGCCTCGAGCTCACGGAAAGCCGTCTCGCCCAGCTCCGCGAACACCGAACCGCAGGGGCGGCCGGACTCTTGCTCGATGAGTTGGTCGGAGTCGACCAACGGCAGGCTCAGCGCCCGGCCCAGCCGACGCCCGATGGTGGTCTTGCCAGCGCCGGGCGGCCCGACCAGCACCACCTTCGGACGCGTGTGGCACACGGCCGGGGCAGGGTTGTCCTCCGGCAGCAGCGGCACGTCAGTGGCCACGATCGAGCTTCCCGACTCAGTCATTGTTTCCTCCAAAGCTCAGGCGCTGGGCGACGTATTCCTGGTAGCTGTCGATGTTACGCTTGGTCTCCGCGAGGGAGTCACCCCCGAACTTCTGCAGTACGGCGCGCGCCAGGACGAGCGCGACCATGGCTTCGGCCACCACGCCGGCGGCGGGGACGGCGCACACGTCGGAGCGCTGGTGAATGCCGGTGGCGGCGGAGCCGTCGGCCATGTCGACGGTCTTCAAGGCGCGCGGCACCGTGGAAATCGGTTTCATGGCCGCGCGCACGCGCAGCGGCTGTCCGTTGGTCATGCCGCCTTCCAAACCGCCGGCGCGGTTGCTCAGCCGGTCGACGCCGGTCTCGCTGCGCACCATCTCGTCGTGGGCCTCGGAACCACGGCGGCGGGCTTCCTCGAAGCCGTCGCCGACTTCGACGCCCTTGATCGCCTGGATGCCCATCAGGGCCTGCGCCAGCTGCGCGTCGAGACGCTCGTCGCCGGAGATGTGGGAGCCCAGCCCGATGGGCAGCCCGTCGACGACGACCTCGACGACGCCGCCGAGCGTGTCACCGGCCTTCTTCGCCGCATCGATTTCGGCGACCATCGACTCCCCCGCCGCCGCGCCGAAGGCACGGGTGGGGTTGGCGTCGATGGCCTCGACGTCCGCCGGGGTCGGGACAGGCCCGTCGTAGGGCTCGGAGGCGCCGATGGAGATGACGTGGCTGAGCACCTCCACGCCGAGGGTCTCACGCAGGAAGTTGCGGGCCACGGTGGCCGCCGCGACGCGGGCGGCGGTTTCTCGCGCGGAGGAACGCTCCAGCACGGGGCGGGCCTCATCGAAGCCGTACTTGACCATGCCGGCAAAATCCGCGTGCCCCGGACGCGGGCGGGTCAGTTTGGCGCCGCGCCCGGAGCTCATCGCCTTCTGGGCCTCTTCATCCTCGGGGTCGAGCGGGGCCGGGGACATGATGGTGGTCCACTTCGGCCACTCGGTGTTGCCGATCATGATCGCGATCGGCCCGCCGAGCGTCTCTCCGTGGCGGACGCCGGTCAGCAGGGTGAGCTCGTCCGCCTCAAACTTCATGCGGGCGCCCCGGCCGTAGCCGAGGCGACGCCGGGCCAGATGGCCCGAAATCTCGTCTGTGGTGACCGGCACACCAGCCGGCATATTCTCGAGCATGGCGATCAGTGCCTGACCGTGGGATTCCCCGGCTGTAGTCCAACGAAGCATGGGGGCATTATCCCACGAGAACGCCCAAACCGGAACTTAGTGGGTGACACACCAGCACCCCACCGCCGTGGCGGCCAGGATCATCGCTGGTCCATGCGCACTTTCTTCGGTCCGCGAAACCATCCCCGTCACCACCCCACCTGCGGCGGAAGTGAAAATCGCGGCCAAGACAGCGGGCGTGCCACCGGCGGCGGCCACGAACACCCCCAAGGGCGCCGCGAGTTTGAGGTCCCCTCCCCCGACTCCCCCGGAAAATATTCCGACCAGCAGATAAAGCGCGGGCCACAACAGCCCCGGCACCAGCAGGAGAGGATCCACCAACAGCGCACCGAGCAGGGCGCCGACGGCGGCGGGAAGAGTGAGGCGGTCGGGGAGGCGACGCCACGTGAGGTCGGCGTGGACGAGCAGTCCCGCCCACGCCCCCAACACGGCCCCCGCTCCCCCCAGCGCGGTGATCGGCCACATGGCCTCAAAACTAGCGCAGCGAATCCTCGAGCGCTTGGCGCATGGCCGCCCGCGGCGCGGGCGTACCGGTGAAAGCCTCAAACTGCGGGTAGGACTGATGCGCCAGCATGACGTGTCCGCCCACCACCGGATGGCCGTTGGCCGCGGCCCGCACTGTCAGCGGGGTCGGCCAGGGCTCGTAGATGACGTCTAGGACGGGGGCGTGCCCCAGCTGCGGCACGTGCTCCTGCACCGCTGCCGACGGCACCGTGGAGACTAGGACGTCGGCCGCAGAGACGACGGCGGTAAGGTCCGCGTCAAAGC
>CALZCR010000048.1 GCA_945631445.1 uncultured Corynebacterium sp.
CGGCCAGCTGGAGTACGTGCCCAGCGGCCACGAACCCACCGCGATCGTGCCCTACACCCGCTCCGGGCGCCTCATGGAGGTCAAACCCGACCCGCCGACGGCCGAGGAGACCGCCCAGATCGTGGCCCCGGCGCGTCCGCGCATCCTCGCCGCGGAGACTACCGTCGAGCTGTTGGCGGTGCTCGGCGACGTCGCGCTCGCCTTCGCCGACGAGCACGTCACCCGCGCGGAGATCGACGCCGTGCTGGCCGGTGAGGATCCCGTCGGACCGCAGGACGAGATGCTGCGCAGCGGACTGCGCGGCGAGCGCTCCGCGCGCATCGGCGCCGGCCTGGCGTGGCGGGAGCTGTACCCGGAGATCGTCGAGATCGCCTCCTACGGCGGGCGCCTGAACTTCGAGGGCTTCACCGAACTGGCCGCCCGCCTGGAGCGTCTGGCTTTCGGCCCGCCGCAGATCAACTCCGCGCGCCTGCTCGCGCTGATCGAGGCGGGTGTGGTCACGCTGACCCACCTGGACGCCGGCGCCCCGCCCGAAGACGCCGACACGATCATCGACGCCGTGCTCGCCCCGGCGCGGGTGCTGCCCGGCACCCTGGAACACGCCCTGGTGCAGTCCGGCATCGCCCAGCTGTGGCCCGGCACCCAGTCGCTGGCCGTGGAACCCGACGCGACGCTGGTCGGCCAACACCACATCGCCGCCGTCGGCCGCATGACCGAGGAAGTCGTGCTCGGCAACGACACGCTCTCGCGCACGCTGCACGACGTGATCCCCACCTGGGCGCGCCGGGTGCTGGCCGAGCACGGCCCGGACACGGGCGTGCACGGCACCCCGCCGATGACCGCCCGACTGGAGCCGTGGGCGCGCGAGCTCAGCCAGGACCCCGCCCGCGCCCGGGACCTGCTGGAGCGTTTCGGCAGCCCCGTCAACGTGCTGCACACCGCCGCGATGCGCCGCAACGCCGCCGAACTGGTGGACGCTGGCACGGCAGCCGGGGTAGATCTGCGGGTCTTTTATGCGCGCAAGGCCAACAAGGCTCTGGCGTTCGTCGACACCGCGCGCGACGCCGGTCACGGCGTGGACGTGGCCAGCCACCGCGAACTCGCCCAAACCTTGGAGGCCGGGGTGCCGGGTGAGCGGCTGATCCTCAGCGCCGCGATCAAGCCCGACGAGTTGCTGCGTCTGGCGGTGGACAACGGCGTGGCGATCTCCGCGGACACCGTCGCCGAGCTGCACCGCATCTCCTCCGTGGCGGGTGAGACGGGCCGCCGGGCCCGGGTCGCACCGCGGTTGGCGCCGGATCCGCGTTCGTTGCCGCCGACCCGCTTCGGCGAGCTATCCGGCGTCTGGGCCGAAGCTTTGACCGAAACCATCGACAATGTCGACGTCGTTGGCGTGCACGTGCATTTACACGGCTACGGCGCCGACGACCGGGTCACCGCCTTGACCGAGGCGATGGGGCTGATCGACGGGTTGCGCCCGACCCACGAGACGATCGAATTCATCGACTTGGGCGGCGGGGTGCCGATGAGCTACCTCGACGACGCGCAGCAGTGGCGCCGCTACCAGGACCTGCGCGCCGACATGGTCGCCGGGCGCACGGAGCCGTTCACCTGGAAAGCCGATCCACTGAACAACACCTACCCGTTTCACCAGTCGCCGGTGCGCGGCGAGTGGCTGGGTCAGATCCTGCACGCGGAACACCCCGACGGCACGATCGCCTCGGCGCTCACCGAACGCGGGCTGCGCCTGCACCTGGAGCCGGGGCGCTCGCTTCTCGACGGCTGCGGCATGACGCTGATGGACGTCGCCTTCCTCAAGCGACGCAGCGACGGCGTCCCGCTGATCGGGGTGGCCGCCAACCGCACCCAGGTGCGCACCACCTCCGACGACTATCTCGTCGACCCGCTGCTGATCCGCACCCAACCGGCCCCCGGCGGGGAGTACGAGGGCTACCTGGTCGGCGCCTACTGCATCGAAGACGAGGTCATCCTGCGCCGCCGGATGCGCTTCCCGCAGTCCCTGGCGCCGGGCGATGTCATCGCCGTGCCGAACACCGCCGGGTATTTCATGCACATCTTAGAAAGCGCCTCGCACCAGATCCCGCTGGCCGCCAACGTCGTCGTCGACGACGAGGGCAACGCGGAACGAGACCGGATCGACGGGTAGTAGTGAGTCACCGGTGGGCGGGGTCCCTCCCGCCGGTCTCATTGCGCAGCTGTGGCCGCGTGGTTACAAAGGGGCTATGAGCGATTTTGCACTGGAAAACCCGAGCACCGGGCAATCAGAAGAGACCTTCACCCGCATCACCGACGCCGAACGGGACGACGTCCTCGACCGTTCGACGGCCGCGTTTTCCGGCTGGCGCGCCACCAGCATCGACGAACGCGCCGCCGTCCTGCGCCGCACCGCAGACCTGTACGACGAGCGCGCCGACGAATTAGCCGACCACATCGGCCGCGAAATGGGCAAGCTGACCCGCTGGGCCAAGGCCGAGATCGGCATCGTCTCCGACATCTACCGCTGGTACGCCGAGCACGCCCACGAGCTGCTCGCCGACGAGCAGCTGCCCGCCCAGGGCGTCCACCGCTCCTTCGTGCGCAAGGAACCGCTGGGGCCGCTGCTGGGCATCATGCCCTGGAACTTCCCCTACTACCAGGTCGCCCGCTTCGCGGCCCCGAACCAGCTGCTGGGCAACACGATCGTGCTCAAGCACGCCTCTATCTGCCCGCTGTCCTCCCAGGCTTGCCAGGACCTGCTTGAAGAAGCGGGCCTGCCGAAGGACGCCTACATCAACGTCTACGCCTCCGGCTCCCAGATGGACGATTTCGTCGCCGACCCCCGCATCCAGGGCGTCTCCCTGACCGGTTCCGAGGGCGCCGGCGCCGCGGTGGCCAAGACCGCCGGCGAGAACTACAAGAAATCCGTGCTCGAGCTCGGCGGCAACGACCCCTTCCTGGTCATCGACGACGAGAACCTCGACTGGGTGCTCGACCAGTTCCTGCCCATCCGCATGTACAACACCGGCCAGGCCTGCAACGCCCCGAAGCGCCTCATCGTGCTCGAGGACTTCTACGACCGCACCGTGGACACCCTGGAGAAGAAGATCGGCGAGCTCACGGTCGGCGCCTACGACGACGACAACGCCGACCTCGGACCGCTGTCGTCCATCCAGGCCCGCGACGAGATCGTCGAGCGTCTGGAGAAGGCGCGCGAGAACGGCGACGCCACGGTGCGCGTCGGCGGCACAAAGATCGACCGCGACGGCGCCTACATGCAACCGGCCCTGCTCACCGACGTCGACCCGAAGTCCGACGTGGGCTGCAACGAGATCTTCGGACCGGTCGCGATCGTCTACAAGGCCAAGGACGTCGACGACGCGATCCGCATCGCCAACGACTCCGACTACGGGCTGTCCAGCTCCGTGTGGGGCGCGGACCTGGACAAGGCCAGCGAGGTCGCGGCCCAGCTCAAGGACGGCATGACGTTTGTCAACGAACACGCCGTGACGCTGGCCGGTCTGCCCTTCGGCGGCGTCGGGCGCTCCGGCTACGGACGCGAACTCGCCCGCTGGGGCGTCGGCGAATTCGTCAACGACCACCTCTACCGCGTCAACGGGCAGGAACACGCCGGCGAGTCCCCGGTTATCTGACGTCCTGGTTGAGAGTTGTCTGACCGTGAGGAAGCAGCGGTCAGACGACGCTGGCGAGCGTTCCGAGAACAAGGATAAGAGTTATCCTTTACAGCTCGGGGCGAAAGCGAAAGGTTAAGTCTTAGCAGGGTGTCCCTCAGGCAGACTGTCACGCCTTAACCGACGAGGACCGATTCCCCCGCCATGGAGGCTTTCGTCTCCAGCGCCTGGGAGCGCGCATGTTCGGCGAGCTCGCGGGCGCGCTCCTGTCCCACCAGGGACGCCGCCTTGTCCTGGATCTGCCCCCAGGTCGCCCGCTTGGACGCCGAGCCGACGAAGGCGTCGGAGAACCGGGAGATCACGCTGCCGTCGGCAAGCGTGACCGTCACCCGCGCCTGCCACCGCGCCGGATACGCCGCGTCAACTTCCTCGTCGGTGTAGCAACGCACCTTGGCCATCGTCTCCGCCAGGCCTTTCGCCACCTCAGGGGCATTATCGAAGTCCGCGACGGTGGCCTCCCCGGTGGTGATCGCCAACGCCGCTCCGAAAGGCATGTTGAACTGCGCGTCGACCGGGCTGGTGACGATGAGCTTGCGCTCCGCCGGCTCGGAGACCAGCCGGGCGCCGGCGGTGATCACGGCGGCGTCGATCGCGGTGATCTCCGCCGGATCCAGGTTCGGATGCTCGTGGTGGATCTCGCGCAGCAGGTCGATGTTGCCGTGCATGTAGCGGCAGCAGGGGTAGAACTTGATCGAGGTCTCCAGCGCCGCCGAGCCCAACTCCAGCCGCAGCTCCCGACCCTCCGCAGCGCCGCGGCCATACTGGTAGAGGAACCCGTTGTCCCCTTCGAAAGCGGTGGCCGGGGCGTCGAAGCCGACCTGGGCCAGCCGGGCGGCACGGATGCCGTTGGCGGCGGCGTGTCCGGCGTTGAGCCGTTTGGTCCACGACCCGTCGGACAGAAATTCCAGCGACCCGGCCGCCAGGTTGGCGCCGATGGCCACGGCGTTCGTCGCCGCGGCGGCGTCCAGGCCCAGCAAGCGAGAGACGGCCGCCGCCGCACCGATCGACCCGGAGATCGCCGTCGGATGGAAACCACGCCCGTAGCTTTCCGCTGAGCCGATGAGCACCGCGGTCCGGCACATGGCCTCGTAACCGACGGCCGCGGCGGTGAGCACCTCCCCGTAGGCGGCGCCTTCGGTCTCCGCGACGGCGAACAGCGCCGGGAAGATGACCACGGCCGGGTGCAGTGAACCCTCCTCGTGGGTGTCGTCGAGTTCGAGCCCGTGGGCGATCGTGCCGTTGATCAGCGCCGCGTGCTCCTCTGCGGCGTAGCGCGTCGGGGTGGCCACGACGGAACACGGCGCGGCTAGCGAGGGCTCGTCGAAGGTCGGGACCGCCTTAAGTACCGCGGCCGCGGAGTCGCGGTCGAGCCCGCCGGTGGTCACGGCGGCGTAGTCGAGGTGCAACAGGCGCATCCAGTCCTCGAGCTCCGGGGACAGGGCGTGGTCGGCGGCGACGAAGTCGCCGATCTGCTGGGCGTGGCTCTGAGACATGGTGATGTTCTCCTTCAATGATGCGGGTGTGTGGGGATACGGTCAGGCGGTGGTGACGCTGAACTCGGCGAGCACGGCGTCGGTGTGTTCACCGAGGGCGGGCACCTTGCCCCACTGCGGCTCCACGCCGACGGGCAGCGAGGGCGGCAACAGCGCGCGGGCGCTCGCGCCCGTGCTGGTCTTAACCTCGCGCCAGCGGTTGCGCTCCGCGAGCTGCGGGTGATCGTTGAACTCGACCATGTCGCGCATCCGCGCGTTGGCGATGCCGATCCGGTCGAGAAGCTCGATCAACTCCGCGCTGTTTAACTGGCTGGTGGCCGCGGAGACGATCCCCGTGAGTTCGTCCTTGTTCGCCAGTCGCCGGGAGTTCGGCGTGAAGCGCGGATCCGTGCCCAGCTCCGGGCGGTGCAACACCTGCTCGGCGAAAGCCTGCCATTCGCGTTCATTTTGCAACCCCAAGAAAACGGTGCCGTCGCTGGTGGGGAAAGAACCGTAGGGCGCAATGGAAGTGTGTGAGCTGCCGTTGCGTTTGGGCAGCGCGCCGCCGTAGTTGGCGAAAAGGTGCGGTTGACTCATCCACTCGCCGAGGGCTTCGAGCATGGAGATCTCCAGCACGGCCCCTTCCCCCGTGCGGGTGCGCTGGAACAAGGCGGCGAGGACGCCGGAGTAGGCGTACATGCCGGCGGCGACGTCCGCGATCGAGGGGCCGACCTTGCTGGGGGTTTCTTCCGTGCCCGTGACCGAAAGCATGCCGGCCTCGCACTGGATGATCAGGTCGTAGGCCTTGCGCTCGGTGTAGCTGCCGCCCGGACCGTACCCGGAGATCGAGGCGTGGATCAGGCCCGGGTTGGTCTCTTGGCAGTCCTCGGCGCCAAGGCCGAGGCGCTCGACGGCGCCGGGTTTCAAGTTGGAGACGAACACGTCGGCCTGCGCGATCAGACTGCGCATCACCTGCCGACCCTCCTCACTTTTGAGGTCGATCACCACGGATTCCTTGGTCCGGTTGAGCCAGACGAAGAAGGAGGAGTCGCCGTGGACCGTCTCGTCGTAGTTTCGGGCGAAGTCGCCGGAGTCGCGCTCGATCTTGATCACCCGGGCGCCCAAGTCGGCGAGTTGGCGGGTGGCGAATGGCGCGGCGACGGCCTGTTCGATGGAGACGACGGTGATTCCGTCCAAGGGCAGAGAAGGCATGTGCATCGAAGTTTCCTTGACAGTTGAGCAGTGGGGGTGAAAAGCTGGGCCGGTTCTAGAAGACGATCGGGACCAGCGTCAGCGAAATGGCCATGACCAGCACCAGGGAGCACAGGTTCATCCAGACTCCGGTGCGCATCAGCTGGTTCATGGTCACGGCTCCGGTAGAGAACGCCAGTGCGTTCGGCGGGGTGCCGACCGGCAGCATGAAGGAGCAGGTGCAGGTCAGAGCGGCGGCGATCACCAGCGGGACCGGGTCTTGGCCGAGGGCCAGGGCCAGGCCACCGACGACGGGAACGAATGCTGCGACGGTGGCGGTCGAGGACGTCAGCTCAGTCAGGCAGAGCAGCAACGCGGCGACAACCAGCAGCATCAGCCACTGCGGGACGCCACCCAGAACGGTCAGGGCGTCGCCCATTGCTGCGGCCAGGCCAGAAGAAGTGATTTGCGCCGACAGGGCCAGCCCGCCGCCGATGAGCATGAGCACGTCCCACGGCATCTCGTGGGTGTCCTTCCAGCTCATCACCATCACGCCCTCGCGAGGCTTGGCGGGCAGGACCATGACGGCGACGCCGGCGATCAAAGCGATGGCCGTGTCCGTCAACCAGAAACCTTCCGGGGCGATCACCGGAACCAGAATCCAGGAACCGGCGGTGAGGACGAAAACGGCGGTGACCACGCGCTCACCGGCGCTCATCGTGCCCAGGGAAGCCAACTGGTCCTCGAACATTTTGCGGCCGTCCGGGATCTCGTCGATCTCGGGCTTCCAGAGGACGTGGGCGATGAGGAAGTACCCGATGGCCGTGAAGGCGATGACCACGGGGACTCCGACCATCATCCACTGCAGGAAGGTCAGCGGGTAATTCAGGGTTTCGCGGATATAACCGGCGACGACGACGTTGACAGGAGATCCGATCAAAGTGCCGAAGCCGCCGATGGACGCACCGTAGGCGATGGAGACGACCAGACCGGTGCCGAACTTGGACTTCTCCGGCAGAACCCCCTCGCCCTCAAGCATGCGCACCAGTGACATTCCCATCGGGATCATCATCATCGCGGTGGCGGTGTTGGACACCCACATCGACAACAGCGCGGTGGCGATCATGAAGCCCGCGATCAGGCGCGTCGGTTTCACCCCGACACGCAGCACGATGTGGATGGCGATGCGCTTATGCAGGTTCCACCGTTGCAACGCCAGCGCCAACAGAAATCCGCCGAGGAAGAGCAGGATGGTGCTGCTGGCGTAGCTGGTGGCCACATCGCTGAGTTCCGCGGCCCCGAAGGCCGGGAAAAGGATCAGCGGCAACATCGCCGTGCCCGCCAGCGGGGCGGCCTCAGTGATCCACCAGGCTCCCATCAGCACCGCGATGGCCGCGGTCACGCGGATCTCGTGCCCGAGGTCAACAGGGGTGATCAGATAGACGGCCACGGCGAGGAAAATCCCGCCGATCATTCCACCGAATTTGTAGTTACGCTTGCCGGGGGCCATGCCCCGATCGGCCAGCCCCGGGGAAATGTCGAGCGGGACAGTGGTGCCGGCGGCGGTGACTTCATTACGGTAACGGGCCGTAGTGTGGATCTGCGTCATGAGAATATTCTTCCGGTCCAGGTAACAGGCGGTCTGTGGGAGCTGTGCCCCGAATCACTATATTGTGATGCGCCCCAGCGTGCCCCAAGTCACAGCGATCGTCAACGATATATTGGTAACTAATCGATATACCTGGGATTCTGCCGCTTAAAAAGCTTCGCCTAGAATAGATATACTGACTTTTTACCCCCGCATCCCAGGAGCACCCACATGGCTGACCGCCCCGACGCCGCCAAACGTGGTTCCCTCGCCGCGATGGCGGCCGCCCGAGTACGCGAGGACATCCTGTCGAAAAAACTCGCGGCGGGCACCACGGTCCGCCCCGAGGACGTGGGCAGGGAGCTCGGCATCTCCCAGACGCCGGCCAGGGAGGCGTTGCAGGCGCTGCGCGCGGAAGGTTTCCTGAACCGGACCCAAGGCGTGGGTTTCGTCGTGGCGCCCCTGACCGCC
>CALZCR010000049.1 GCA_945631445.1 uncultured Corynebacterium sp.
GCCGGTGCTGCTGGCGCCGCATGCGGACGGGTCGACCTCCGCCGTGGCGGTAGACGTGCCGGCCAGCACCTCCGACACCCGCACGGCCGTGCTCCACGGGGTGGCCGCGCTGGCTGACGGCGTCGACGTGCAGCGTGCCCTCCTCGGTTTCGCGGCGGCCCGCGGCCTGGGGATCCAGCGCACCTCCTTCGGCGTGGAATACAGCGACGGCGTGGCCGTGGAGATCGCCGCCGGCCGGGTCGTCGACATTCGCGGCGGGGCGAGTTTGGCGGAGGTGCGCGCCGACGCCGTCTTCACCTCCGAGGAGCATCAACTGCTTCTCAGCGGCATGTTCCCGCAGGCGCAGCTGCAACCGGACTTGCGCACCGGGGTGGGCCGGTTGTCCGGCTCCCACGGCGCCGGCCTCGAGGTGCGCAGTGAGATTTTAGGGGTGATCGTCGAGGGTCAGTGGGTGTGGGCGTGGGCGGATCCGCACCTGGCCCACACCCCGGCCGCGGGCCCGGCCTCGGTGTCCGCGCGGGTGCGCCGGTTTGGCCAGGACAACGCGATCCCGGCGTTCGTGCGGCCGCGCACCACGCTCGAGCGGGCGCGCGCGGACGGGGTGGTGGAGGCCGCCAAGCCCGTCGCCGGCCTGTGGGCGCACATCACCGCCCCGTTGACGCCGACGGTCACGGGCGTGTTCCTGTTGGACGCCCCGGCGCTACGGTTGCCGGGCGCGACGGAGGCCGCGGTGCAAGCCACGTTGCGCACAGAGGCCGGCCGGCGGGTCGACCAAGAGCGGGCGGCGGTGTCTTATGCCCGGTTCCGGCGCCTGCCGCACCGGGTGGCCGACGGCGTCGTGCACATGCAGATGCCCGACACCGGCAACGACGTCACGGTGCCGTAGTAAACTGCGCGTCGCGGGTCTTGTCCACCAGCACCGCGCGCACCCCTTCCACGAAGTCGGGGTGGCGGCGCATCTTCTCCCCCACCTGCCGCTCGTTGTCCAGGGCCTGCGCGAGGTCGACCTCGAGGTTGGCCGCCATCAGTTCAGTGGACCGGGTCAGGGACGTGGGGCTGGCGCCGGCGATCAACTCGCGAACCAGGTCGACGAACTCCGCGTTGTCGTGGCTGGCCAGCGCCCGGTCGATCTCCGCCCAGGTGTCGTGGCCGAAGGTGGCGTCGATGTCTTCGACCATGTCAACCAGCCGTGAAGGCTCCTGCGGCTGCGTGGCCAGCTGCGCCAACGCCTGGTCGACGCCCTCGGCCACGATCGCTTCCGCCACCCCGTCGGCGGCGTCCACGTGGTGGGTCGCCAGGCCCGAGGCCAGCATGTCGGCGGCGGTGAGCCGGTAACCGGTCAGGGCCAGGAACCGTCCCATCGCCGGGCCGAAGCGCAGCCGCTGAAAGACCTGCGACATCCCGACGTCGGTGACGTAGCCGATGGCCATTTCCGGCATGGAGGCGAACGCCGCCGGGGTGATCACCCGGTGGCTGCCGTGCGCAGAGACTCCCAGCCCGCCGCCCATGACCACGCCGTCGATGAGCGCGACATAGGGTTTCGGAAACTCCGCGATCTGTCGGTTCATGGCGTACTCGACGGCAAAAAATTCATCCGCCTCGTCCGCTTTGCCCGCCAGGACCTGTTCGCGGGCCCAGCGGACGTCGCCGCCCGAGCAGAAGCCCTTCTCCGAATTTGACGCCACCAGCACTTGGGTGACGGCGTCGTCGTCGCGCCACTGCCGCAGCGCCCGGGACACCGCCTCAACCATCTCCGGCGTCAGGGCGTTGATCGCCCGCGGCCGGTTCAGCTGGAGGACTCCCGTAGTGTTGCTGATGGACGTAATCACCGTTGCTTGCTCATTCATGGCCCCCAGTGTGCCAGCGCAGCACTAATCAAGGAGGATATGTTTCGGTGTCGTACCGGATCATCGCCGTCGACATGGACGGCACGCTTCTCGACGCCCACGGCACCATCCCCGCCGCCTTCCGCGACGTCATGGCCTACGCCGAGGACAACGACGTGGTCATCGCCCCGGCCAGCGGACGCCAGCTGCGCACCCTGCAAGACATCTTCGGAGATTTTTCCGACGCTGTGCCGGAGGCCTACATCGCCGAAAACGGCACCGTCGTCTCCTATCGGGGCGAGATCGTCTCCACCACCGCGTTGCCCGCGGAACCGGTGCACGCGATCATCGACGCCGCCGCCGAGGATTTCGTCGTGGTCGTCTGCCGCCCCGACGCCGCCTATGTCCCCGCCGGCCTGCCCACCCCGGTATTGGCGGAGCTCGGCAAGTACTACCACTCCACCGTCGAGACGCCTGACCTGCACGACGCCGTGACCGCGGACGTCGTCAAAGTCGCCGTCTACACCCCTGGCGACGCCGAGGCCGAAGTGTTCCCGGTGGTCGAGGCGGCGGCGCCGGAGGTCAACGTCGTGATCTCCGGGGCGAACTGGGTCGACGTCATGCACCGCGGCGCCGACAAGGGCGTGGCGCTGCGGGCGTTGGCGGACGCGTTGGGGGTCGCACAATCGGAGACCGTCGCCTTCGGCGACTACCTCAACGATTACGCCCTGTTGCAGTCCGCCGGCACGGCGTGGGCGATGGACAATGCTCACCCGGAGTTGAAGGCGATCGCCGATCACATCGCCCCGTCCAACGTCGACCACGGCGTGGTCACGGTGCTCAAGGATCACTTCGGGCTGGAGTGACGGGCCGTACCTGGCTACGTGGTGAATTCTGGATGATGAAAATCCACGGTGCCAGGTACGCTCCGCCCGCCTCTTTCCCAGTCTTTCATCACCTATTTTTCACCTGCTACCCGCTGAAGCGGAATGCCCGCCCTGCGCTCCCCAGGCACTCCTCCCGGCACTCCCACCCACACACGGTGAATTCTGATTGGTGAACATCCGCGACAGGTCATGCATCGAGCTACACGGTGGCCCGGATTTCACCAACCGGTATTCCGCAAGCACTCACAGGCACCGCCGCAACCGCGACTTATCCACAGATGGCCTCCTCGCCCTCCGCCCCGCCAGTCCGCACAATGCTGTGCTGGAGGCATGGATCTCGCCGCCCTTCTCACCGACACTCGCGATCTCCGCGCCACCCATCTCACTGACCCCGTGTGGCAGCAGGTGGCGGAGGGGACGATGAGCAAGCTGTCTCCCAATCACGTCATCGCCTCCGAGACTTATCGACGTCTCCCGTGGTTCCACCAGAACACGCTCCGAGCAGCGACGGCCGGGTTAAGCGCCACCCGCTCTCTCGTGATCAGTCGCTCAGCTGCCCGGCTGCACGGTCTCTGGGTCATCGGGCGCCCACGTGAACCCATCGAAATGACCTTATTGTCCGGCCACTCTCGGCCCTCACCACCACCTGGCGTCATCTACCGCCGGCTCCGACTTCGCGCAGAAGACACCGCTCGGGTTCACGGCGTCCCCGTCACGTCTCTGGCACGATCAGCCGCAGACGTTGCCCGTTATCACGGGTGGGAGGAAGGACTGGTCGTGTTCGACAGCCTGTTGCGTCGAACCGCCACGCCGGGACAAGACGCTCAGCGGCTGGCGCGCTATCTCGAGGGACTGGGCCCACTCAAAGGCATCGCCTTCGCTCGCGCCGCCCTCTCTCACGCGTCCCCGTTGTCGGAGTCGCCTTATGAGTCCTTGGCCCGCGCCCAGTTGCTCGCGGCGCAGAGACGGCATCCGCAGATCCGGTCCGTGCAGCTGCAACGGCAGATTGATCTCGAGGACACTTTCCGCTCCACGCACGGGATCCACCGCACCGTCGCCCGGGTGGACCTTCTGGTCAACGACCGGGTGGTGGTGGAGGTGGACGGGGGAAAGCAAATACGACGGCACGTTCGGAGATGATCCGAATGCCGTCGTAGTTGATGAGCGTAAACGAGAGAAGAGACTCCATAATCTGGGTTATCTCGTTCTCCGCGTCTCGCCACGGGAGATCACGGCGAATGAGCTTGTGCCGTGGGTGGTGCGGGCTACTTCTCGACCTTGAACTCCGCCATCTCGTCCCATTCGGTCTTGCCGGGGATGAGCGTGTTGATGATCTCGGGGGTTTCCTTCAGCAGCGTCGGGAAGAGCTCCTGGGAGTCCTTGAAGTGCTGGGACTGCACGTGCGCCTCGGCGGCCTCGTCGTGGAAAGCCTCGATGAGGATGTACAGGCCCGGGTCCTCGGTGGAGCGGTACCAGTCGAAGAAGATGTTGCCTTCCTCGGCGCGGGAAGCCTCGGTAAAGTCAGCGACCTTCTCCATGAAGTTGTCGACGTATTCATCGCGGGGACGGAACTTGACGTTGATCAGAATCATGTCACCTATCCTAGCGACCTTCACCGCCGCGTGCTCAGTAGAGGAAGTACTCCACCAAGTAGACGGTGTCGTCGACCCGCGCGGAGGCCACGCCGAAGCCGGTGCCGCCGGCGGACTCGGTGACCGGCTGATCCAGCCAGATAATGCGCGACTCGGCCTCTTCGACGCTCAGCCGGTAGATGTTGCCGTCGCCGGTCTCTAAGTGGGAGTTGCCGCGGCCGACCCCGCCCAAGAATTCGACCTGGCCGGCCATGGCTTCGCCCGCCCACTGCGCGGCGATGCCCCACGCGACCGGGTCCGCGTAGTGGCCCATCCCGGTGAGGTTCTGGTCGGTGGCGGCCAGCAGGCGACCCTCCACGCCCTCCGCGGTGAACGCGGGAGCGCTCGGCTCCGGCTCAACCTCCACCGGCGCCACCGGCTGCTGGCCGATGACCTCCGTCTGCACCGGAGCGTCAGGCAGAGTCTGCGCGCCCGCGGGCACGGCGAAAGTGGCCGTGACGGCGAGGGCGGCGGCGGTGAGGAACGCGGAAACTCGTGCTGTGATCGACATGCTTCCAGCTTGCCACCGCCACGCACCGGAAAGGCACAGCGACAAGACACGATTGCATAACGAGTGGGTTACGTTACCACGCCCGGCGTCTTACCCCTCGAGCTCCTCCCCGAGCTCCAGCCACTCCATCTCCAGCCCCTCGTACTCCTCCCGGGCCTGACGCAGCGCCTTATCCACGTCCGCGAGCTTGCCCAGATCCGGATCCTCCGCCCCGGAAAGCACCGCCATCTCCTGCTCAAAAGTGACGACCCGCTCATCGAGCTTCGACATCTTGCGCTCCAGCGCGTTCATCTGCTTGCGCAGCTCGCGCTCCTCCTGCGAATTAAGCCGCTTCTCCTCCGCCGGCGCAGCCGGGGCAGACTTGTCGCCCAGGTCAATGACCCCGCCGCCCTCCGCGGCCGCCATCGCTTTGCGACGCTCGAGATACTCCTCGATGCCGCCCGGCACGTTGGTCAATTGCCCGTCACCGAACAACGCATAAGTGTTGTCGACGATGCGCTCGATGAGATACCGGTCGTGCGAAATCACCACCAGGGTGCCCGGCCACGAATCCAGCAACGACTCCAACTCCTGCAACGTGTCGATGTCCAGGTCGTTGGTCGGCTCATCCAACAGCAGCACGTTCGGCTCGCTCATCAACACGCGGGTCAACTGCAGACGGCGGCGCTCACCGCCGGAGAGGTCCCGGATGAAGGTGCGCTGCCGCTTCGGACTGAAACCGAGCCGCTCAGCCAACTGCGAAGCAGACACCTCCCGCTCCCCAATCGTCACATACGTGGCGACGTCCTCCACCGCGTCAATGAGCCTGCGGTCCGGATCCAGATCATCGAGTTCCTGGCGCAACCACCCGATGCGCACGGTCTGGCCCTCGATGCGTTTGCCCGCGGCCAGCGGGTGATCGCCGGCCAGGACCCGCAGCAGCGTCGTCTTGCCCGAGCCGTTGACGCCCACCAGGCCGATCCGCTCACCCGGAGCCAGCCGCCAGGTCAACCGATCCACGAGCGGACGACCGTCCGGGGCTTCGATGCGCGCGTCCTCCAGCTCCACGACGACCCGGCCCTGGCGCGACTTGGAAAACGACATCAGCTCGACCTTGTCGCGCGGGGCGGGCACGTCCGCGATGAGCGCTTCCGCCGCCTCGATGCGATACCGCGGCTTGGATGTGCGCGCCGGGGCCCCGCGGCGCAGCCAGGCCAGCTCCTTGCGGGCCAGGTTCTGACGGCGCTGCTCGACGGCGTCGGCCTGGCGCGAGCGTTTGGCACGCGCGAAAGTCCAGTCGTTGTAGCCGCCTTCATAGGCGTCGACCCGCCCGTCGTGGACCTCCCAGGTCAGGTTAGCCACGGTGTCCAGGAACCAGCGGTCGTGGGTGACCACGACGATGGCGAGTTTGCGCGAGAGCAGGTGTTCGGCCAGCCATTGCACGCCCTCGACGTCGAGGTGGTTGGTCGGCTCGTCGAGGACGACCAGGTCCAGGTCTTGCACGAGCGCCGCGGCGAGGTTGACGCGGCGGCGCTCACCGCCGGAGAGCCCGCCGACCTTCGCGTCGAGTCCCAGTTCCATGATGCCGATACCGCCCAGGACTTCGCGCACCCGCGGGCTGGAGGCCCACTCGAAGGTCTGCAGTCCGAGCGGCTCGACGACGACTTCGCCGATGGTCAGCTCGGGGTCGAGCTCCGCGCGCTGGGTGACCACCGCCATCCGTAGATCGGAGGTGTGGGAGACGCGGCCCGAATCCGGTTCCTCGATGCCGGTGAGCACCTCGAGGAGGGTGGTTTTGCCGCCGCCGTTGAGTCCGACGACGCCGATGCGGTCGCCGGTTTGCACGCCCAGGCTCACCGAGTCGAGCAGGGTCTTGAGGCCATAGGATTTGGAGACATTCTCCAGATTGATCAGGTTCGCCATGATGAGACTCAGTCTAGGCGAATCAGCCACACAAGCCCCAGACCGCTCCCCTATCTTCCGGCGGGCGAACCCAGGTAAGCGCCTTCCGCCGGCCCGGAGACCCGCAACCCGGAGGTCCCGGGAAGTTCCAGGGACAGCCGCACGATCAGCTGGTCGACGGCGGCGGCATCTTCACAGAGGAAAGCACAGGTCGGCCCCGATCCGGAGACCACACCCGCGATCGCCCCCGTATCTTTACCCAGTTCGAGCACCCGCCGCAGATCCGGTTTCAGGGACAGCGCGGCGGCCTGGAGGTCATTGTGCAGGGCGGCCCCCAGGGCGAAAGGATCGCCCTGGATGAGGGCTTCGGCGACGGCACGGGTCTCCAGCGAAGGAGTCAGTTCCGGACGTTTGGCCCGCAGTTCGTCCAGCTTTCCGAAGACTTTCGGGGTCGAGAGCCCCTCCTTCGACAGGATCAGCGCCCAGTGGTATTTGCCGCGGGAAAGCATCGTGGTCAGGTGATCGCCCCGCCCCGTTCCCAAGGCAGTGCCGCCGACGAGCGTGAACGGCACGTCCGCTCCCAGTGAGGCGCCGAGTTCGACCAGCCTGGCCCGGCCTAGCGACGCGACGCCGTAGGTGCGCGCCAGGAAGTCGTCGGCGGCCAGCAGCGTGGCTGCGGCGTCGGCCGACCCGCCGGCCATCCCGCCGGCGACGGGGATGCGCTTGTCGATGTGGATGCCCACCGGCGGCAGGTCGCGAGCCCCGTGTCGGGCCGCGTAGTCGTCGACGACGAGGTCGAAGGCCCGCCACGCCAGGTTGCCGGGGTCTTCGGGCACTTCTCCCCGGACGCGGGAGTCACATTCGAGGCTGACGGCGGCGCTGCCGTCGACACGCGGAAAGTCGTACTCGTCTTCGCGGAGGGTGACGGTGTCGTGGGTGTCCACGGACTGAAAGACGGTCACCAGGTCGTGGTAGCCGTCCGCGCGGGCGGCGCCCACGCCCAAGTGGAGGTTGATCTTGCCGTGGGCGGTGGCTTGGGAAAGCGTGGTCACCGGCCTCACTCCTTGACGACGTCGACGCCGGCGAGACGGACGAAGTCCACCACGTCGAGCCTCTCGCCGCGCAACTTCGGGTCGATGCCCGCCGCCGTCAGCGCCTCTTCCGCCTGGGCGGGCGAACCGTAGTATCCGCCGAGGGCGGCGCGCAGGGTTTTGCGGCGCTGCGCGAAGGCCGCGTCGACGACGGGAAAGACCTTTTCCCGGGTCTGCGCGTCCTGCGGCCAGGGCCGCTGGTCCTCGGGGTGGCGATCGATGCGCACCAACCCGGACTCGATGTTGGGCTCCGGCCAGAATACGTGACGGCCGATGGAGCCGGCCCGCTTGACCTTGCCGTAGAAGCTGGCCTTGACGCTGGGCACCCCGTAGATCTTGGAACCCGGTTCCGCGGCGAGCCGGTCGGCGACCTCCGCCTGCACCATCACCAGCACGCGCTCAATGGTGGGGAAGACGGCCAAAAAGTGCAGCAGCACGGGAACGGAGACGTTGTAGGGCAGGTTGGCCACCAAGGCGGTGGGCGCGGCGACGTCCTCGGCGGTGACCTGC
>CALZCR010000050.1 GCA_945631445.1 uncultured Corynebacterium sp.
GTCCTGGGCAGCGATGCGGAAACGCGGAAGGAAATTCTGCACGTGCAGAATCGCTACGCCAGCGCCTCCGCGAGCGGGGTATCGCCGTCGAAGAAGGACACGGTCTCGTTGGTGGCCGCCCCGGTGGCCAAGATGTGTCCGATGACCGCGGCGACGTTGTTGCGCGAGGTCCTTTCCGTCGGCTGCTCCTCGGTGACCGTGATGCGGCCGGTGACGTCGCCGTCGACGAGTTCGCCGGGGCGCAGGATCGTGTAGGTCATCCCAGAGTCACGCAGGTGCGCCTCCGCCTCCGGGTGCGCCCCGGAGGAGATCAGGAGGTAGCGGGCGACGCCGGTTTGTCGGGCGGCGTTGATCGACAGCTTCACGGCGGGCTCGTCGACGGTGGCGCTGAAGACGATCACGTCGGCGCCGTCGAAGGCGGCCACGAAGTCGGAGGGGCTGGCCTCCTCCAGGTCCATGAGCACCGAGGTCCCGCCGAGCTGCTGGATCTCGGCCGTCTGGGCGGGGGCGCGGACGATGTTGTGGACCTGGTGTCCGGCCTCGATGAGCAGGGGAGTGGCCAATCGGGCGATGCGGCTGTGCCCGCCGACGAAGACCACGTTCTGGGCGGCTGCTGTGTTGGTGTCCATACCTGTCGAGTTTAGGCGCGTTTGGGCTGCCCGCGCCGAACAGAGACGGAAGGGTCCCCGGGAATCCAGAAACGCAGCGGCGCGTCGACGTTTTTGGAGATGCCGATTCTGGGCCCACTCACCCATTCCGGCTCCTCCTCCCGCGGCCCCAGCAGGAACTCCGGACCGGTGACGGGGCTGCCATTGTCGTCTAGCGCCAGCCCCAGGGCCTGGCCCAGGTTGCCGGGGCCTTGGGCGAGGCGGTTAAAAGGGACGTCCCCGCGGCGTCGACGGGCTTCGTCTTCCCCGGCGACGACTTCGCCGGCGCGCAGCAGGCACCCCTGCCCGACGCCCTCCGGGGCGCACACGATGTTGCCGGCGAGGTGGATGCCGTAGGAGAGGTAGACGTACATGCGTCCCGGCGGGCCGAACATCGCCGCGTTGCGCGGGGTTTTGCCGCGGTGGGTGTGCGCGGCCGGGTCTTCGGCGCCCAAGTACGCCTCGACTTCCGTCAGCCGGACGGTGACCCCGGCGTGGGTGAACGTGCGCCCCAGCAGCTGCGGGGCGACGACGTCTGCTGGCTCGGTGAAATCAACCATGACACTAGGCTAGGCGATATGACCGCGATGCTTTTTGACCTCCACGGGGTGCTGCTGCGCCGCCCCACCGAGGAGGACCAGCGGCACCTGGAACACGCCCTGGGGGTCAGCGACACGCAGCAGTTCCGGCACACCCTCCAAGAGATGGCCAGCGCCCTGGACGTGGGCGAACTCAGCGAAAGCCGCTGGTGGAGCAACGTCTCCGCCCACGCGGACAACGATGAAATTGACGCGCGCGAAGCCTTCGAGGCCGCCTGCGCCGGCCACCTCAACCCCGCCCCCGAGGCCGTCGCCGCCGCCTTAGAGCTCATCGACGCCGGCCACCTCTGCGGGGTGCTGGCGAACGTGTCCATCGGCCTGGCGGTGCGCATGCGCCGCGACCTGCCGTGGTTGGCGGACTTCGACGCGGTCGCCTTTTCCTGCGACCTCGCGCTGCCCGCCACCGCCCCGGAATCCTTCTCCGTCGCCGTGGAGGCGATGGGCGCGACCATGCGGGAGACGCTCTATGTCTCCGCGAACCCGGGCCACGTCGCGGCGGCCGAGGCCGCCGGCCTGCAAGGGCTGCTGTACGACGGCCCGGAGTCCCTGCGGCGTCTGCTCCGGGGCGGTTAACTTTTTGGCCGCCGCTGGGCGGAGAGCACGTGACGCCGGGGAGGCTACTGTGCCGCCTGCCAGGCCAGGACTTCCAACAGTCGGAGTCTGCACTCACTTCTGAGGGCCTTGACCACGGCCGCTAGGTGGTCGAGCACCTGCTGGCTGCCCACTTCTCCGCTATCACCCCATAGGCGTTACCCCATAGGGCTCGCTTTTTCGTGATTCAGCCATGAAAATCGACCTCTATGGGGTAACGCCTATGGGGTAACGGCGCAGGACACTAGCCCAGCGGCTCACGCAGCAAGTGATCCAGCGCGATGGCACGCGCGATGGCGCGCACGATCTCGTGGTGGCTGGGGATCAACCGCAGCTCCACGTCCACCCCGGCCGGCAGCGCGCCGCGCACCGTCTGGGCAAACAGCCGCGGCGCCTGCGGGTCGTCGACGAACGCGGAACCGGCGACGACCACGGTGGCGGGCCGGTACTCGCTGACCAGCGTGGCCGTGACGTGCCCGAGCAGCTGGGCGCGCTCGTTGAGCAGCTGACGCGCGGCCGGCGCGGACGAGGCGACCAGCTCCTGCAGCGACTGCGCGTGCACGCCCTTTTTGCCCGCGGCGGCCAGCAACGCGGCCGTGGGCAACGAACTCACGTCATGCGGCATGCCGTTGATCGCGGTGATGTGCTCGCCGGAGGCGATGGCGGCGCCCACCGAGTCGTCGGCGAACAACGCCATGATCACCGGCGGATCCTGGGTGAAGTCCACTTCCGCGTTCTGCAGCTCGCTGCCGATGATCGCGGGCACCGCTGCGGAGACCGTCACCGGCACCGAGAACTGGAACCGCAGGCGCCCGGCGATGTCCACGTCGTGCCACCCCAGCGACGGGGCGTTGACCACCCCGTCGGCGCTGACCGCGCCCGGGAAAGTCACGCCCACCGACGCCAACGGCCGCTCCAGCCCCGCGTTCAAGCGGTTCAGGCCGGCCATGACGTGTTCGATGAAGTCCTCGGCGCGCAACCGCGCCATGGGCGTGGCCACCTCGACCTCGCGGACGGTGCGCCCGTGGGCGTCGAAAAGCCCGATGTAGGTCACCGACGTGCCCACCGCGATGCCCGCGTAGACGTCCGGGTTGTCCGCCAACTCCAACGGAATGGTCGGCCGCCCGCGACCCTGCGACTGGGTCAGGTCGTTGCGCTCGACGACCAGGCCGGCGTTGATCAGGGCCGTGACCGCGCGGGTCACAGTCGGCTGCGAAAGACCGGTCACCTCGACGAGTTCGCTACGCGTGGTCAACGGCTGCAGCCTCATCAGGTGGAAACACTTGGACGCCGGAGTCTTGGGGCGCGCAAATGCAAGGTGAGGCGAAGACATAAATTATATTCTACGTTGTCACGGAAAGCAGTGTCGAGGATCACCCCTCCTACACGCCGGAACCTCAGCTCACGGAGCCGGCGTCCACATCCGGCGTCGGCCGACGATAACGCCAGAACTTGGGCACCAACGCCACGCACACCACCGTGCTCACCACCGCCAACACCCCGCCCACGGCCGTGGTCAGTCCCGCGCCCCACCAGCCCGCCGCCCAGCCGTGCAGCACGTCCGCGATCCGCGGCCCGCCCGCCACGATCACGAAGTAGGCGCCCTGCACCCGGCCCTGCATCTCATCGGTGGTCGACTGCTGCGTGATCGCGTTGCGCAACGACGCCGAAAACATGTCCGCCGCCCCACCCACGACCAACATCACGACCACCAGCACCGCCCACCCCGTGACCGCGCTGGGGCTGGCCATCACGGCGATACCGGCGATGGTGACGGCCAACCCCCACACGACGATGCAGATCGTCACCGCCTTGCCCTGGCGCACCTCGCGGGTGATCCACCCGGAGAACAACCCGCCGAGCACCGCGCCGACGGCCAGGGAGGAATACAGCGCGGAGAGCATCATCGGGGAGCCGCCGAAATCGACCTCCGCCATCTCCGGGTACAGGGCGCGCGGCATGCCGAAGCCCATCGCCAGCAGATCCAGCAGCATCGCCACCAGCAGCACCGGGTGCCCGCCCAAGTACCGCAGCCCGGAGATCACGCTGCGCAGCCCGGCGCGCTCCACGGTCGTACCCGTCGGCGCCATTGCGCTCAGCGCGAGCACCGCGCCGAGGGTGGGCACCAGGCAGATCAGGTCGATGAAGTAGAGCCAGGCGTAACCGGTCAGCGGGATGAGTGCCCCGGCGATCAGGGGGCCGACGATGGCGCCGGCCTGCATGAGCGTCATGTTCAGGCTGGAGCCGGCGGCGAGTTGGTCCAGCGGCAGCAGTCGGCGGATCACCGCGGTGCGGGTGGGTTGGTTGACGGCGAAGAACGCCTGTTGCAGCGCGAAGAGGGCGAGCAGCCACCAGACGTTGACGGCGCCGGTCAGCGTCATCGCCCACATGCCCGCGGCACTGAGCGTCATGCCGAGGGTGGTGACGATCAGCACCTTGCGTTTGTCGAAGGCGTCGGCGATGGATCCGCCGTAGAGCCCGAAGACGATCAGCGGCACGAGGCCGAAAAGCCCGGTCAGTCCGACGTAGGCGGAGGAGCCGGTCAGGGAGTAGATGTGGGTGGGCACGGCCACGACGGTCAGCTGCGCGCCGAGTTGGGTGAAGATGTTCGCCGTCCACAGCCGTCGGTAAGCGGGGTTGCTCAGGGGGCGGGTGTCGGCGAAGACGTCACGGATACCCATTCTCGGCAGTCACTTCCTTATCCGGTGCTCATCGACGCCTGCGACGCCGGGCGTCCAGGCGGCCCGGCTGATGTTACCGCAGCCGGGCACGCGTTCACCGGGCAGGATTTCTGCGCGCGGATAAGATGAGGGCCGTCAACGACGCCTGACGCGCACACTGCGCGCGGGCCACCTTGGGGGAGGACGATGATGCTGACACGGGGACCTGATTTTGCGATGGAGCTGGGGGCGGAGGAGCCGTCCCCGCCGCGGCGCTACGACTTGACGCCGCCGCCGGCGCTGGATCAGTCGAACTTGGTGAATCCGGTGAAAGCGGCGCCCAAGAGCGGGTGGCGCAAGGCGGTGCACGCCGCCACCGGCGGGCGCATCAATCCGGGCGGTTCGCCGGCGCAGGAGCGCCACGACCAGTTGCTGGCTCGCATCCGCCAACCCCTGCGCGGGGATTATCGCATCGCGGTGATGAGTTTGAAGGGTGGGGTGGGCAAGACGACCACCACGGTGTCGCTGGGCAGCGCTTTCGCCAGCGTGCGCGGCGACCGGGTCATCGCGGTGGACGCGAACCCGGATCTAGGCACGCTGGCGCAACGCGTCGCGGATCCGGGGCCGGCCACCGTGCGGGATCTGCTCGCCGCGGACGACACCTCGCGCTATCCGCAGGTGCGCGCCTATACCGCGCAGTCCACCTCCCGGCTGGAGGTCTTGGGTTCGGAGCGAGATCCGGCCGTGTCGGTGGCGTTCAGCGACGAGGACTACCGCCAGACCATTGACATCCTGCAGCACCACTACAACATCATCCTCACCGACTGCGGGACGGGATTGATGCATTCGGCGATGAGCGGGGTGTTGGAGCTGGCGAATTCCCTGGTGTTGGTGACTTCCCCGGCGCTGGACGGGGCGCAGTCCGCGTCCGCGACGCTGGACTGGTTGAACCTGCACGGCCATGAGCAGTTGGCGGCCAATTCCGTGGTGGTGGTCTCTTCCGCGCACCCGGGCAAACCGACGATCGACATGGAGCAACTGACCAGGCACTTCCGCTCGCGCGCCCGCGCGGTCCACGTCATCCCCTTCGACAAGCACTTGGCGGAAGGGGCGACGGTGGACATTGACCGCATGGCCAGGCCGACCTACGAGTCCTACCTGGAGCTAGCCGGGATCGTCGCCGACGACTTCGGGTCCTGGCACCGGCACGCGGCGGTGTAGCGGGCTTATCGACGCCTGCGCGTCGAAGCTACTTGATCGCCTCGGCGATCGGGGTCTCACCGTCGTAGAAGTTGATCTTCTCGCCGACCCCGGCGTTGTGGGCCACCACGTGGACCATCACTTCCGCGACGTTCTCGCGCGAGGTGTCGGACTGGCCTTCCTGCGGCTCGGCGCCGTCGATCTTGCCTTCGCGGTCCACCAGCTGGATGCGCCCGCTCGCAGCCTCGAGGGTGAGCACCCCGGGCCCGAGGATCGTGTGCTCGAGACCAGAGGCGCGCAGGTGCGCGTCGGCGTCGTGCTTGGCCTTGGCGTAGGGATACATCGACTCGTCCTCGTCTAAGCGCTCGACATCGATGTCGGCGGTGACGTAGGAGACCATCACGTAGCGCTTGACGCCCGCCTTCTCCGCGGCGTCGATGGAACGCACCGCGGCCTCGTAGTCCACCGCGCGGGTGCGCTCCGGGTCACCGCCGCCGGCGCCGGCCGAGAAGACCACCGCGTCCGCGCCTTCGAAGGCCTCGCGCAGCTCGTCGACCGTGGCTCTTTCAATGTCGAGCAGCACCGGGTTGGCGCCGCGCTGCTCGATGTCGGCCTTGTGCTCGGGGTTGCGGATGATCGAGTCGACGCTGTACCCGGCGTCCCGGAACTTCGGGGCCGCGAGCAGGGCCACCTTGCCGTGTCCGCCGATGATGACCACGCGTTTGTCGTCTGCCATGTCTATTCTCCTTCCGCGCCGCATGCGACGCTTTTTGTCTCCGCCGCCGCGGCGAGGGAATCGTCGCGGGCGGCGGCTTCCTTCTCCCACGGTACGGAAATTACGGCGGCCGGATGGCGTGCCTGCGCGGAGTTGTCGTCGGTGCACGCGCCGGGCGCCCCGCCCCTGGACGGGGTCAACTCCTCCACCCCACAGGAGAACAGCCCGGGTGGGGACGTGCTGAAGACCAGGCCTTTCGAACGCATATTCCCCTAGTCGCCCGCCAACGGCGGGAAGCTGCGCTACTCATATACCTGTCCGCCGACCCGGCGTCTTCGTCAGTGACGGTGGAGCATGTCCGGTGTCTCCCGGACGTCCCGTCACCAGTCTTTTTCCTCCACAGCGAAAGGCCATCGACCATGGCAGAGCACATCCCCGGCGTCGGCGCATTGACCCGCGACGACTACGACGAGCAGATCACCCCGAAGCTGTCCGTCCCCCTGTTAGGAAAAGACGTCTCTTTCATCGTCTTCGACTACGACGAGCGGCACAACGATAAAATCGCGACCTGCGTCAACAATTTTCGGGCCCTGCCGGCAGAGGTCTTGAACGCCGCCACTGACGCGGCTTTCGTCTACTACCGGGATTTCTACCAGGCGGTGGAAGACGATGAATACACCATGGAGTGGATGCCTGAGATCGCCGAACCCGCCCAGGTCTGGAACCACATCCGGCTCGGCGACGCCCCCATGGTCGAGGCCGGGTATACAGAAGACTCTCCGTGGTACGTCACGCTGGAATGTGAATGCGAGTGGGAGGAGGAGCACGGGCTGACCCTCGTGTTCCGCGACGGTTCCGAGATCACCAAGGTCGGTCCGTCCGACGGGCTTCTGGAGTGGGGCGAGGGTGACCGGGACGCCTCGGGCGACGGCCTGTTCCGCGTCCCTGACTACAGCTGAGCCCACCGCATACTGGTGCACTATGCGCGCGCATAGTGCGCGCCGCATTTTCGATGATTCACCGGGGTGCAGCCCCTAGACTGAACCTCATTGTCCGGCCGCGCCCACTTTCAGGAGTCTGCCCGTGCGTACCTTTCTGCCCCGTGTCATGCTCGCCGCCGTGGCGGCGACCGTTGTTCTCCCCGCCGTGTTCACCCCGGCGCAGGCGGCGCCTTGGTCGTTGTCTTCCTCCTCTTCCTCCAGCCTCGGTGGCTCCTCGCTGTCTTCTATTTTTGAGGAGCTCACAGACTAGGAGATCGTCGTCGACCTCCCGGGCTACGGGGAATACCGCTTTCCGGCTGACCTGACGCTGGCGTCGCTCAACCCGGACAACGCCGACCCTGTTGATCTGTTCAGCGCCGCGGTGTTCGCCGCGGACTACGAGGACAACGCCGACGCGCGGCAAGCGGCGTTGGCCGCGTTGGAGCAGCCGCAGCGCGCGCAGGTCACCGCGGCGCTGACGGCCCTGCACGGAGAGGTCGCGCCGCCGGAGACGGCCTCTGCCCGGGCGCCGATCGTGGTGCTGGGCAACGGGCTGAACCCGGACGGTTCCATTCACCCGAACTTGGAAAATCGGCTGCTGGCCGCCACAGAATTGGCGAAGCGGCGTCCCGGCGCCCCCATCGTGGTCTCCGGCGGGCTACTGGTGGGCGGGTACGTCGAAGCCCACGCCATGCGCGATTGGCTGGTGGAAGAGGGAGTGGCAGAAGAGCGCATCCTGGTGGAGGACCGGTCATTTTCCACGGTGAGCAACGCACGCTTCACGCGGGAGCTGTTGCCGGAGGCCACGGACGTGATCGTGGTGACCTCGCGGGACCATGTCCACCGCGCCGTCGTGGATTTCACCCTCGCCTTCGGGCCGGACGCCCGGGTGGCCGGCGTCGGTGCGCCC
>CALZCR010000051.1 GCA_945631445.1 uncultured Corynebacterium sp.
CGCGGGTTGTTGAAGGAAGTGGCACGGGAACAAGGCATCGGCCTGGATCATCCCGACATGGCCGACGAGGAGTCGGCTGAAGCACAGAAAAAGAGCAAGAAGTAGAGCGCGGAAAGGGTGAGCGGTCACATGAACGCTGCAGGAGAGGCCGGGAAACCGCAGGAACCATGCGGTTGCGACGGCCGGCACGTCCACGAGGCGCTGTGCGCGCTGTTCGACGACGGACAGCTGACGCCGGAGCGGGCGGAACAGATCCGGAAGGAATTCGCGGAGTGCCCCTCCTGCAGCGGCCGGATGCAGTCGGAGGCGTTGATCCGGGAGTTGTTGCAGCGGTGCCGCTGTGACGACCCCGCCCCGCAGGCCCTGTATCAGCGCATCACCGCGCAGATCCGTTTCACCGCCCGGGGCTGAGGCCCTCCTGGGCACGTGTGGGGGAGACTGGTGGCCAGTAAAAAGCCTGTGCCGCCTCCCAGCCGCTGCGGGGAGGCGGCACAGTCCTTGAAGGCGTTGAAGTTAAGCGCAGGGACGCTTACCGCGGTTTGCGCTCTTCTTACGACGGTCCTTGCGCTTACGGCCACGCTTGCTCATGTGGATCTCCTTGCGGAATAGAGGGATAGGGTTGTCGTTTCAACCCTAGCGGGCGGGCTCGTGGGCGTGGAAATCATCGCCGCTTTCAGGTGCGACGCCGTTGCCCTGGGCGGTGTCTGTTAAGCGGTGATGCGGGCGCGGCCGCGGCCACGCTTGTTCGCGCGCGGGAGGGCGCGGCGCTCTTCCTCGCTCATGCCGCCCCAGACGCCGGCGTCCTGGCCGGTTTCCAGCGCCCACTTCAGGCAGGTGGAGGTGACGGGGCAGCGGTTACAGACGAGCTTGGCCTTGGCGATCTGGCTCAGGGCCGGGCCGGAGTTACCGACGGGGAAGAACAGCTCCGGGTCTTCGTCGCGGCAGACTGCTTCGTTGCGCCAATCCATGATTGATGTTCTCCTTTAATTTTTGAACGTGAATGTGTCTAGATCGTGTACGGGCAAAGTGCGCACCGGTGCACGGAGGATCCGGGGATCTTCCGCGCAAAAGATAAGAACAAGCGCAACGGGTGGGACAAGCAGACCGGGAATGCCCGCTCTCCGGTCATCCGGTGGCGGGCGCCGTCGGCCCCATCCTCAGTTCACGCTATGTTTACCCCGCGGTGTCTCAGGGTTTGCGCCGAGTTTGTCGGCGCGTTGTTTTTGCTACCCGTGAATAATGACATGTTAATCGGAAGTTGGCCATAGGTAAGCGCGAAAATGTGGCAGGATTCACAAACTATTGAGAATTCAAACGGGGTCTCCCCGACCCCCGAAGGGTGTTTAACGGGGATCATTTAACCGCGTTCACCACCATAAACATGGTTCTACGGGCGTGAGTGCGAAGAATGTTCGTGGGTCAAATCATTATGAGCGCGTTTTCCTGCGACCGGGGCACGATAGACTCATCTCCTGTGTCTGACGCATCTGTAAGTTCATCTGCCGCCCAAGTGCCCGCCCCGACCGTCCTCCGCATCGGCGCCTTCACGACCGTCCTGCAGTCGTTGGTGGCCTTCGCCGCCGCTTTCTGGCTGATTTACCGGGACCTGCAAACCCTCGGCGAAGAATCCCCCTCCCTGGAGACGACCGCCCCGGCCGCCGACTGGATCGGTACCGGCACCGCCGTCTTCATCTTCTTCGTCTTCGGCACCACCTTCCTCGGCGGCCTCAGCCTGTTGCGCGGCCGCCACTGGGGGCGCGGGCCGATCGTCTTGCTCGAGTTCCTGCTCGTGTTCGTCGCCTTCTACATGTTCAGCGGCGGCGCGATCCTCGCCGGCGTCGTCACCGCGATTTCCGTGGTGCTGGTGCTGATGGGCATGTTCCATCGCTCGTCGGTGGAATGGTTCGCCACCAGCTACGGGCAGCGCGCTAAAACTCCGGGGGCCTAGCGCAGCCCGACGACCCGGTCGCCGCGCTTTTCCACGACCGTCTCGCCTGCCAGCCCCACGAAGACCGGCCCGGTGTGATCGCCGCGATCCACGGGGATGACTCGCCGCACGTCCCCGGTGGATCCGTCTGCGACGGCCAGCCCCTCCGCGGTGGGGTACAACAACAGGTCCCCGACCGCGGCGCCGGCGCCCACGGCGTCCTCGAAGACGTGGTCCACCAGCAGCGTCTCCGGCGTCAGCAGGTAGAGGCGTTGACCGTCGAACCAGCTCATGTGATGCGGCAGGTCGGCGGTGGCGGGCATGAACGGCGTCGGCGGATCCGCGAGCGCCGGGGACTGCGGTACGGCCCGGCTGCCGCGCTCGGAGCCGTCCTCCGCCACGCTGAGCAGGCGGGGGGAGTCGTCCGCGGCGTCGGAGAGATACACCGCGGCCCCGTCCTGCCCCACGGCCACCAGCCGGGCCGCCGGGTCCGGCAAGCGTCGTTCGTGGATGATCTCCGGGGCGCGGGCGTCCTCCGGCGTGGTCTCCTGGAAACGCAGCCAGCTTGCCGACGGGTCGTCCGGGCACGTTTCGGTGATCGCGAGCATGTCCGTGCGCGTCAGCGCGGAGGTGATCGTGCAGCCCTCGTGCGGCTGCAGGTCCGGCTCCTGTTTCGCCTCCACCCGGCCATATTCCACGGTGCGCACCATGTCGGAGCGCCACAGCTCCACCCGATCCGCGCCGACGACGCCGACCCGGTCGTTGGAGCTGACGGCCAGGGGCGCCTCTGAGGCGATCGCACTGCGGGTGCCGTCGTATTCGCCGGTGGCCGCGTCGAGGGAGACGGCGTCGCCGCAGCCCACGCCGGTGCGGTAGACCGCGACGACGTCGTCCCAGGCCGCGCCGAGCGAACACAGTTCCTCCGGGCGGCCATAAGACCAGATTTCTTCGCCGTCCGGCGTCCGCGCGGTCACGGTGTGCCCGTCGTTGGTGATCAGCGACCCGTCGGCGATCAGCGGGCCGGGGTGGCCGGGGACGGGGGCGTCGGCGAGCTCGAAGACGGGCGAGAGCGTGTC
This sequence comes from uncultured Corynebacterium sp., assembly GCA_945631445.1. GTDB lineage: Bacteria > Actinomycetota > Actinomycetes > Mycobacteriales > Mycobacteriaceae > Corynebacterium. The sequence goes on from CALZCR010000051.1 coordinate 3,004, forward strand.
GGGGACCCGGGCGGGGGATTCCACTGCGGCAGCGGCGTCTGCCGCGGGGGAATGCTCCACCCCGCGGATCGGCGCGCCCAACCACGCCCCGCCCAGGGCAAGTGCGGCGACGGCGGCGACTGCGCCGGCCCCGATCAGGTCCGCGCGGGTGCGCCGCAACGGGCCGCGGGCGGAACCGCTCATCGGCGACGGCTCCGCGCGCCGCCCGCCGCCTTGCGCGGGGGACCGAAGCGGGTGACCGCGGATTCGGGGATGTCGAGTGCCTGATGCAGCTCGGGGGAGGAGGAGAACCACTGCGGCGGCTCCGGCACGCCCACCCCGAGCTCGTCGTCGATGACCTTCCACTTGAGCAGCTCGTCGTAACCGACGAGGGTGACGGCGATGCCCTGGTGCCCGGCGCGGCCGGTGCGGCCGATGCGGTGCACGTAGGTCATCGGGTCATCCGGGGTCTGGTAGTTGATCACGTGGGTGACGTCGTCGACGTCGATGCCGCGCGCCGCCACGTCCGTGGCCACGAGGATCTCGACGGCGCCTTCCCGGAAGGCGGCCAAGGATTTCTCGCGGGCCGGCTGGCCCATGTCGCCGTGCACGGCGCCGACGGAAAAGCCCAGTTCCGCGAGGTCTTCCGCGAGTTGTGCGGCGCTGCGTTTGGTGCGGGTGAACACGATGGTGCGCCCGCGGCCGCGGGCCTGCAGGATTTTGGAGACGACCGCGGTTTTGTCCATGCGGTGGGACTGGAAGACGACTTGTTCGGTGCTGTCGTGCGTGGCGGATTCGCCCGGGTCTTCGGCGCGGATGTGGACGGGGCGGTCCATGAAGGAGCGGGCCAGCGTGAGGATCGGCCCCGGCATCGTCGCGGAGAACAGCAGGGTCTGGTGTTGCTGGGTGAGGGCTTGGACGAGTGTCTCGATGTCGGGCAGAAAGCCCAGGTCCAGCATTTCGTCGGCCTCGTCGAGGACGAGCACGGCCACCCGGTCGAGCCGCAGATGCCCCTGCCGGTGCAGGTCCAGCAGACGTCCCGGGGTGCCGACGACCACGTCGACGCCGGCTTCCAGCGCCGCGATCTGTTCTTCGTAGGGGCGCCCGCCGTAAATGGTGCTGATCCGGACGGGCAGCTTGGTGGCCGCGGCCGCGAGGTCGTCGCCGACCTGCACCGCCAGCTCGCGGGTGGGTGCGATGACCAGCCCGCGCGGGGTGCCGTCGAGCTCTTCCACGTCGGCCGAGTCGAAGACCCGGTCCAGCAGCGGCACGCCGTAGCCGTAGGTTTTGCCCATGCCGGTGCGCGCTTGGCCGATGAGGTCTTTGCCGTCGAGGGCCAGCGGCAGGGTGAGCTCCTGGATGGCGAAGGTGCGCACGATGCCGAGATCGGCGAGCGCCTCGCAGATTTCCCCGGCGACGCCGAGTTCTGCGAAAGTCGGGGACGGGGTGGGCTGCGCCGGCACAGTGTTCGCCGGTAGAGAACGGGGAGCTGACACGTTCTTCATCCTATCCCCACATCCCTATGATGGGACATATACCTTCCAGACACCCACGAGAAAAGGATTTCACTCACATGGACATCAAGATCGGTTTCACGGAAAACCCGCGCGAGCTCGTCATCAAGCTGGATGAGGAGTCCCGCGAGGAGGCGGTCACCCGCATCAAGGAGGCGCTGAAGGCCGACGAGGGCATCGTGGAACTGGACGACGCCAAGGGGCGCACCTACTTGATCAACGTCGAAGAGGTCACGTACGTGGAGGTCGGCGCCGCTGCCGCGCACCCGGTCGGCTTCATGGGCGCTTAAGCCTGCGGGCACTCGCCTTCCAGCCTCCCGGCGTGTGGCGCGGCTGCGGGTAACCTGAGGAACTATGTCGACCACAGTTCCGGGTAACCGCGGGCCCCAGCGCCGGGAGAAGGAGAATGAGGCGTCGGTGCCTGATTCCGCCGTCGCCGTCTTCGTCCGCGAGCACGGGTGGCGGGCTTACGTCATTCCGGTGCTCGCGGTGATCACGGTCTGGCTGCTGATCGACGCATTCACCTCCCCGACGGGCGAGCTCACGACAGGCGGCGGCGCCGACACCGCCGTGGACTCGCCCGCCCGCGAAGTGGAGGAACCGCCCTTCGGCCCGGGGCCGGACCCGTCGCGTTCAGACGGCACGGCCGTCGCCCCCACCGAGTTGCCGCCCGGCGGCGCCTTCGCCCAGTCGGGGGAGGGCAGTTTCCGCACCGTCGGCGCCCCTGGCGCGGCCGCCGGCGCCGGCGAGGAACTCGTCATCCGCTACGTCTTAGAGATCGAAAACGGCGTCGACGCCGCCAGCTACGGCGGCGACGACGCGTTCGCCTCCCTGATCGACGCCACCTTGGCGGATCCCCGCGGCTGGGTCCACGACCCCCGCTTCCGTTTCGAGCACGTCGGTACCGACGCGGACCCGAACTTGCGGATCCGGTTGGCCAGCGTGGACACCACGCACGAATTCTGCGGCAACGACCTGGAGATGGAAACCAGTTGCCGCACCACCGTCACCGGCGAAAACCTGGTGATGCTCAATGATTCGCGCTGGACGCGCGGGGCGGAGACCTTCGAAGGCGACCTCGGTTCTTACCGGCAATACCTGATCAACCACGAAGTCGGCCACGCCCTCGGCTACCAGCGCCACGTGGCCTGCGGGGGAGAAGGGGCGTTGGCGCCGATCATGATGCAGCAGACGTTGAGCTTGACCAACAGCCAGCTCAACGCCTTCAACCCGGAAGAGATTTACCCGGACGACGACGCGACCTGCCGGTACAACGCCTGGCCCTACCCGGAACTCGGCGACCTGCCGGGCGCCGCGGACGGGCCGGAGGCGCCGCCGGCGGACGCGCGCGTCGGCGAAGCAGAGGAGGCTCGATGAGCAATGAGGTCCCCGCGCACGTCAGAACGGCGTTCGGCACCGGCTCCGACGAAGAGGTGGTGGAGACGCACCGGCTCGGCCCCGCCTGGGACAACGGCCTGAAGGTCGGGCAGGTGGTCTACGCCCGCGCCGGCGACACCGCCCACTGGTCCGCGACCGTGCGCGAGCGGCTCCACGTCGACGGGGCACGGGTGGCGCGGCCGGTGCGCTCCAGCGACGGTCGTTTCCTCGTGGCGGGGTGGAAGGCCACCCTGTGGGCCCCGGGGGTGCTCTCGCGCCGGGTCGACGAGACCGCGGTGACGGCGCTGCGGCTGGAGGAGGCGCTGGTGGAGGAGACGGCTCCGCCGGCCGGCGACGACCGCGACGACGTCTTCGCGCGGGCGGAGCGGACGGCGTGGGCGGAGGCCGACGAGCGTTTCGGGCCCATAGAGGGGCCGCGGACGCAGACCGGGCACGCGGACCTGTTGGCCAGCACCGTGTACGAGGGGGCGGCGGTGCCGACGATCACGGACCTGGTGCCTTTCACGGAGCAGCGCCCGCGGGGGTACTCCGCGGCGCTGGTGCTTGTCGACGGCCTGGTGTACTCCGCCGTGGACGTAGGCGTCGTGGAACGGTTCGCGCATGTGCCGCAGCTGCTGGAGCTCATGGTGCGGGCGGCGATGTATCGCCGGCACGTCTGCGAGCTGCACCCGGCCGCGACCTCGATCACCCGTTCGAGCGTGGCGGAGGTGGAGGAACTGCTGTTGTCGCGGGCATCTGCGACAATCTAGGAATGGCCCACTCCAGTTCTGAACCGACTGCTCCGCTGCTTCCGCCGAACCCCGGCGTCCGCCTGGTGCCGCGCACCCGCCGCATAACCGGGCGGACCTGGCCGAATGAGCTGCCGACCCGCGGCCGGTGGCGGGTCACCGGTGACGCCGGGGCGGGCACGACCAGTTTTTTGGTGGACACCGTCCTGCAGAAGATCCGCTCGGGCGCGGACCCGGACGGCGTCCTGGTCGTCGCAGCGTCGAAGGAGGCGGGCGGCCGGCTGCGCCGCGAGATCGTCGACGCGTTGGTCTCCGAGGGCGATCGTTACGCCGCCAACGCCCCGCTGGTGCGCTCCGTGCACTCCCTGGCGTTTGCGCTGCTGCGGGAGGCGCGGGAAGAAAACATCCGGCTGATCACCGGCGCTGAGCAGGACAACGTCATCCGCGAGCTGCTCGCCGGCCACGCCGCCGACCGGCGCGGCGGCTGGCCCGAAGAAGTGCGTCCCGCGCTGACCTTCGTGGGTTTTGCCCGGCAGCTGCGCGACCTGCTGCTGCGCGCCGCGGAGCGCGGGCTTGCGCCGGAAGACCTGCAGCGGCTGGGGCAGCGGCACCACCGCCCCATGTGGTCGGCCGCGGGCGCATTCATGCGCGAATACGAACAGACCACCGCGCTGGCCGGCACCCACAGCTATTCGGCCTCCGAGTTGGTGGCCACCGTGCTGACCACCGACGTCACGCCGCGCTGGCACACCGTCATCGTCGACGACGCCCAACATCTGGACCCGGAGTCCGGGGAACTGATCCGCCGGATCCTGCCGCCCGCCTCGGACGGGCTGGCCGTGATCGCCGGCGACCCGGCGCAGTCCGTCTTTCATTTCCGCGGCGCCAGCCCGAAATTCTTCCGGTCGCTGCGCCCGTCCCCCGAACACGACGTGGACTTAGGCGCCAGCCGCCGCGACCCGGCCCGCCGCGTCGCCGTCGTCGACGACAGCGGCACCCACCGGGATGTGGTGGCCGACGCCGTGCGCCGCGCCCACCTGGAGGACGGGGACGACTGGCGCGACATCGCGGTCATCGTGCGCTCCACCGGCCAACTGGGCCCGGTGCGCCGCGCGCTGCTGGCCGCCGGGGTGCCGGTGCACCTGAACCCCACGGATGTGGTGCTGGCGGAGCAGCACATCGTCGCGGCCATCTTGCAAGGCGTGCGCGCCCTGACCGAGCGCCTCAGCAACACGGAGCTGGAGCAACTGGTCTTAGGACCCGTCGGCGGCGCCGACCCGGTCACCCTGCGCCGCCTGCTGCGCGGGCTGCGCCGCCACGACCCGGCCACCCGCGGCATCGAAACCTTGGGCGAGCTGCTCGCGCCGGACGCCGAGCTGCCCGACTTCGGGGACGCGCTGACCGAACGCGAGACGCAGATCCTGCGGCGGCTGCGCACCGTGCTGGACGCCGGCCGCGCCGCCCTGCACTCCCACGCCACGGTGGAGGAGGTCTTGTGGGAGGTCTGGGCCGCGACCGGGTTATCCGACCGGCTCATGGCCGCGGCGCTGCGCGGCGGCGCCACCGGCTCCCAGGCCGACCGCGACCTGGACGCGATGATGGCGCTCTTCGACGCCGCGGGCGATTTCGCGGAACGCCGCCCGTCGGCCTCCGTCGACTCCTTC
>CALZCR010000052.1 GCA_945631445.1 uncultured Corynebacterium sp.
ACCACCGGGTGACGGCCGGGGCGTTACCGGTGGCTGCGTGGGCGCGCTCCCCGGCGGACTCAGAGTCCTGCGGTGCTTCAATGATGGACACGACCCGTACTTTAGTTCAATCTTCAACCGGACGATAGTCCTAGACGCGCAGTGTTCGCTGCGAGTTCCCTGACAGAAACGTGCGTCGCGCTATCCGCCGAGGACCTCGGAGACCACCGCCTGGGCCTCTTCCTGCACCTTCGCCAGGTGCTCTTCGCCCTGGAAGGATTCGGCGTAGATCTTGTACTTGTCTTCCGTGCCGGAGGGGCGGGCGGCGAACCAGGCGCTGTCGGTGGTGACCTTGAGCCCGCCGATCGCGGCGCCGTTGCCTGGAGCTTCGGTCATCTTGGCGGTGATCGGTTCCCCGGCCAGCTTGGTGGCGGCGACCTGCTCCGGGGAGAGCTTCTTCAACACGGTCTTCTGCTCGCGGTCGGCGGGGGCGTCGGTGCGCGCGTAGGCCGGGGCGCCGAACTTCTCGGCCAGCTCGGCGTAGCGCTGCGAGGGGGTCTTGCCCGTCACGGCGATGATTTCCGCGGCCAGCAGGTTGAGGATCAGCCCGTCCTTGTCGGTGGACCAGACGGTGCCGTCGTGGCGCAGGAAAGAGGCGCCGGCGGACTCTTCCCCGCCGAAGCCGATCGAACCGTCGATGAGCCCCGGGACGAACCATTTGAAGCCGACGGGCACCTCGACGAGCGTGCGGCCGAGGGATTCGACGACGCGGTCGATCATCGACGAGGACACCAGGGTCTTGCCCACGGCGGTGTCCGCGGCCCAGTTCGGTCGGTGAGAAAAGAGGTACTCGATGGCCACGGCCAGATAATGGTTCGGGTTCATCAGCCCGGCGTCGGGGGTGACGATGCCGTGGCGGTCGGCGTCGGCGTCGTTGCCGGTGGAGACGTCGAATTTTTCGCGGTTGCCGATCAGCGAGGCCATCGCGTCCGGGGAGGAGCAGTCCATGCGGATCTTCCCGTCCGTGTCCAGCGTCATGAAACGGAAAGTGGAGTCGACCAACGGGTTGACCACCGTCAGGTCCAGGCCGTGGGTCTCGGCGATCGCTCCCCAATAGTCGACGGCGGCGCCGCCCATGGGATCGGCTCCGATGCGGACGCCGGCCTTTTTGATCGCGGCCAGGTCCACCACGTTCGGCAGATCCGCGACGTAAGTGTCCAGGAAGTTGTACTTTCCGGCGCGTTCGTCCAAGACGCCGCTGACCGAAGTCCGGTTCACGCCCTCCAGCCCGGCGCGCAGGTATTCGTTGGCGCGCTGGGCGACCCAGTCAGTGGTGTCGGTGTCCGCCGGGCCGCCCGACGGCGGGTTGTACTTGAAGCCGCCGTCGCGGGGCGGGTTGTGGGACGGGGTGATGACGATGCCGTCGGCACGCTTCGGGTCTGTGCCGGTCACGCCGCCGTCGAGCGTGGCGTTGTGGCTGAGGATGGCGTGGGAGATCACCGGCGTCGGGGTGTAGCGGCCGCGGTCGTCGACGAGGACGTCGATCTCGTTGGCGATGAGCACCTCGAGCGCGGAGAGCATCGCCGGCTCGGACAGGGCGTGGGTGTCGCGGCCGACGTAGACCGGCCCGCCGATGGCGTTGTCGCGGCGGTAGTCCACGATGGCCTGCGTGGTGGCCAGAATGTGCTGCTCATTGAAGGCGTTGTCCAGGGAGGAGCCGCGGTGGCCGGAGGTGCCGAAGGCGACCTGCTGGGCGACGTCGCCGGCGTCGATATCACGGGTGTAGTACGCCGACACCACCTCGGCGATGTCGATCAGATCTTCGGGACGGGCGAGTTGGCCTGCGCGTTCATGAGCCATAGCGGCACTCCTTCATGGGTTCTTCCGGGCAAAGGTCCGGAAAGTGAGTCACGTCGTCCTCCATTGTTTCCCTAAAAGGAATTTCTTGCACGATGTATGGGCGGTGAGCAGGCCCGGACGGGGTTACTCGCCCCTTTTCCCCGCGCGGTCTATGCTGCACAGTGTGTTTCGGGAAGCGGTTGCGGTCGGCCTGGGCGCCGCGTCGGGGGCGGTGGCCCGCCATCTTCTTCTCCTGGCAGGGCTGGACGGGCACATCGGAATCCTGGTGATCAACGCGCTCGGCTGCCTGGCCCTGGGATATTTCCGGCCGGGGGTGTTCTGGGGGACCGGTGTGCTCGGCGGGTTCACCACGTTCGCGACCTTCTCGTTGCTGACGGCGTCGGGCACGTGGCAGGCGGCGGCCGCTTATGTGCTGGTGACCGCGGTGGCCTGTGTCGGGGCGGTGCTGCTCGGGTACCGGTTCAGCGACCGGGCGGGGAGGAACGCATGAGCGCGGTGCTTTCGGTGGCGGCCGTGTTCGTCGGCGGTTTCTTCGGCGGGTTGGGACGGTGGGCCTTCTCGCGGTGGCCGGGCGGGCGGCCCGGCACGTTTGCCGCCAATGTCGTGGCGTGTCTCGTCTTAGGGTTCGCGGCTGGCTCGGGTGAGGTGTGGTCGTGGGCTCCGCTGCTGGTCGGCGTCGGTTTCGCCGCGGCCTTGTCCACGTGGTCGACGTTGGCGAGGGAGCTCGCGGATCTGGTGCTCGCCCGTCGGTGGGGCGTGTTCGCCCGTTATGTGGCGCTGACCGTCGCCGTCGGCGTGATCGCGGCGCACCGCGGCGGAGTGTGGGCCGGGCGGGTCTGGGACAACTGGTCCTTCTGAGACGGAAAGCGCACGGGGCGCCCCTTCCGGGTGGGAAGGGGCGCCCCGTAGGCGTGGTGAGGTTGCCTCGCTAGTCGGAGATCGCGTCCAGCGGCGGGGTCTTGGCCGCCCGCTGCGCGGGGAAGATCGCTGCCAGTACGCCGATGACCAGGGAGCCGACGAGCACCCCGCCCACCATCCCCCACGGGACGGCGATGTCTTCGATGCCGGTGTTCGACAGCGCCTCCAAGAACGCCCAGCCCAGGAACAGGCCGAGCAGCACGCCCGCGACCGCGCCGAAGACGGCGATCTGGACGGATTCCAGGATGATCATGATGCGCACCTGTCGACGCTGGGCGCCCACGGCCCGCAGCATGCCGAGTTCTTGACGACGCTCGATCACGCTCAGGGTCAGGGTGTTCACGATGCCCAGGATCGCGATGATGATCGCCAGGGCCAGCAGGGAATACAGGATGTTGAGCATCTGGTTCACGGACTGCCCGGCCATGCCGGTCACGTCCTCCTGGCTCATCACCTGCACCACCAACAGATCCGCCACGGAGTCCTCGAGGTTGGCACGCAGCTGCTCCATGTCGACGCCTTCCTCGCCGTTGACGCCGACGGCCAGGAGCTGGGTGATGTCAGTGGGCAGCTCCAGGCGTTCGACCGCGCCCTGGGAGATCACGCTGCTGTTGAGGATGTCGTTGTCCTCATAGATGCCGACCACCTCGACGTCGGTGGTGGCCGGGGAGATGCCCGGAGCGGTGAGCTCCAGGACGTCGCCGACCGACCAGCCTTGCTCGGCGGCGAAGGATTCGGTGGCGATCATCCCGTCCTCGCTGATGTCGGTGGTGCCTTCGATGGCCTCGGTGGCCACCATGTCCGCCGGGTCGCCTTCGATGACGTTGCTGACGCCTCCGCCTGGGCCGAAACTGCTGGAGTAGATGCCGTCGGCGGCGACCGGGATGGAGCTGTAGGTGATGGTCTCGGCCACCCCGTCCGTCTCGGCCGCGCGCTGCGGGACCTCACGCGGGGTCGGGAAGGACCCGCTCGTCGGGCCGGTGAGGATGTAGTCGGCGCTGATGTTCGACTCCAACAGGTCGGAGACAGAGTTTTTCATCGTCTGGCCGAGCATGCCGATCACCGTGACCAGGGCGATGCCCAGCGCCAGGGCGAAGGCCGTGGTGGAGGTGCGCCGCGGGTTGCGGCGGGAGTTGGTGGAGGCCAGTTTGCCGATGGCCCCGAACGGCGCGCCGATGAGACGGCCGAAGGTCGGGACGATCGGCAGGGACAGCGCCGGTCCGGCCAAGAAGAAACCGATGATCAGGCTGAGGGCTCCGCCGCCCACCAGCCATGCCCGGTTGGCGGTGGTGCCGTCCTCCCACAGGGCGCCGCCGAGGCCGAGCAGGACGCCGACGGCCAGCAGGATGAGGCCGGCCACGGTGCGGCCGATGAGCGGCTGGCTGGTCGACGCCTCCGTGGAGCGCATCGCCTCGACTGGTTCCACCTGCCCGGCCTTCCGGGCGGGCGCCCAGGCGGAGATGATCGTGACCACCGTGCCCAAGATGATGGGCACGACGACCGCAGAGGTGGACAAGCCCAGCCCGGAGCCCGGCAACGCGGCTCCCTGGGACGCCATGAACGCCTTGATCAGGGCGACCAGGCCCATGCCGGCGAGTACGCCGAGGGCGGAACCGATCAGTCCGACGATGAACGCCTCGAGGATCACCGAGCGGGTGATCTGGCCGCGGGATGCGCCGAGTGCGCGCAGCAGCGCGAACTCTTTGGTGCGTTGGGCGACGATCATGGAGAAGGTGTTGGCGATCAGGAACGTGCCCACCAGCAGCGCCACCAGCCCGAAGGCGATGAGGAAATAGTTGACGAAGTCCAGCGCCGTGGAAATCAGCTCGGAGACGTCCTCCGCGATCTGTTCGCCCGTCTCGACGTTCAGCGCCGGGTAGGTGTCCGTCAGGTAGTCGACCAGCTCCTGGGGGTCGGTGCCCTCGGTCCCGGACACGAGCAGCTGCCCGACGTGCGTGCCGTCGGTGTAGCGGTCGAAGTAGACGTTTTCCGGCACGGAGATCATCAGCGACGCGCCCTGGTCGAGCTCCTGCTCGTACATGCCGGTGACGGTGACTTCGTAGCGTGTCTCCGGGTCGACGATCAGCAGCTCGTCGCCGACGGAGACGCCGAAGTTCTCGGCGCCGGCGGCGTTGACGGCGACTTCTTCCGCGGTCGTCGGCGCCGAGCCGTCGATCATTTCGATCGGGTTGCCGACGACGTCTTCCGGGGCGTACCAGATGGTCAGCGAAGAGGTGCCTCCGCCGGTCTGGATCGGCTCCGGGTCCTCCGCGCCGCCCGTGGCCACGACCACCGTGGTCGAGGCGGTGACGTTGCTGCGGGAGACCATGTCCTCGCCGTCGATGTCCGCACGTTGGTCGACGGTCACTCCCGGGGTGCCCTCTTCACCGCTGACGACGGCGTCGACGTCCGAATAGGCGTTGTTGACCGCGGAGTCGAAGGTGTTCGACAGCGCATTGGTGAACATGAACGCGCCCGAGATGAACGCCGTGCCCAGCACGACGGCCAGGACCGTCAGCGCCAACCGGAGCTTATGGGAGGCGATGTTGCGCAAAGACACCTTGCGCATGGTTGAGTTGCGTGCCACTAGTTATCCATCCCCGTCAGCGTCGCGAGGATGTTTTCGATCGTCGGGTCCCGCAACTCGTCGACGATCTGGCCGTCGGCGAGGAAAATGACGCGGTCGGCGTAGGACGCCGCCCGGGCGTCGTGCGTGACGATGACGACGGTCTGGTTGTCTTGGTCGACGGCGGTGCGCAAAATGTCGAGGACCTCGGTGCCGGACTTCGAGTCCAAGTTACCGGTCGGTTCGTCGCCGAAGATGATCTCCGGTCGGGAGACCAGCGCCCGGGCACACGCCACGCGCTGCTGCTGACCTCCCGAAAGTTCCGCCGGACGGTGGCTGAGGCGCTCAGCCAGCCCCAGTCGCGTGGTCACCTCGTCGAACCAGTCCGAATCGAGCTTCTGGCCGGCGATGTCGCTGGGCAAAGTGATGTTTTCCGCGGCGGTCAGCGTCGGCACCAGGTTGAAAGACTGGAAGATGAACCCCAGCCGGTCGCGACGCAGCGCGGTGATCTCTTTGTCCTTGAGCCCCGAGAGGTTCGTGTCGCCGATGTAGGCGTCACCGGAGGTGGCGGCGTCCAGACCCGCCATGGTGTGCATGAGGGTGGATTTGCCGGAGCCCGAGGGACCCATGATGGCGGTGAACTCGTTGCGCCCGAACTCGACGTTGACGTGGTCCAACGCGATGACCGCGGTGTCTCCGGCGCCGTAGGCCTTGTATAGATCGACGGCACGGGCCGCGGCTTCCCGGGTCGGCGCGGTGCTGGCAGGATGCGACATAGTGGGGGTGGGTTTCCTTAACATCTTCGATGAGGTTCTGCGGATAAACGCTACAAATACAGTTCCGCCGTACTGTACCAACGGTAATCGGCCCGCCTGTCAGGAACATCAGGGTACCCCCTGATTTTCCGTTGTTTTCCGGCGTCCGAGAAATATTTCGGCGGCCCGCACATTTTTTACGCCGTGTTTCTATAGTGGGCCCATGAGTGAAAAAGACCCCGCCGACATCAAACCGCGTTCCCGCTCCGTCACAGACGGAGTGGAAGCCACGGCTTCTCGCGGCATGCTCCGTGCCGTAGGGATGGGCGACGACGACTGGGATAAACCACAGATCGGCGTCGCCTCCTCCTGGAACGAAATCACCCCCTGCAACCTCACCCTGAAAAAGCTGGCCGGGTTCGCCAAAGACGGCGTCCACATCGCCGGCGGCTACCCGCTCGAGTTCGGCACGATCTCCGTCTCCGACGGCATCTCCATGGGACACGAGGGCATGCACTACTCCCTGGTCTCCCGCGAAGTCATCGCGGACTCCGTGGAGACGGTCATGTCCGCCGAGCGCCTCGACGGCTCCGTGGTGCTGGCCGGTTGCGACAAGTCCATTCCGGGCATGATCATGGCGGCCGTCCGCCTCGACTTGGCGTCAGTGTTCCTCTACAACGGGTCGACGATGCCGGGCACCGCCACCTTCGAGGACGGCACCGAAAAAGAAGTCACGCTCATCGACGCCTTCGAGGGCGTCGGCGCCTGCCGCGCCGGCAAGATGAGCGAGAAGGACCTCGACGCCGTCGAGCGCGCCGTCTGTCCCGGCGAGGGCGCCTGCGGCGGCATGTATACCGCCAACACCATGGCCTCCGCCGCAGAGGCCATGGGGCTGTCCCTGCCTGGCTCCGCCGCCCCGCCGGCGATCCACCGCAACCGCACCGAGTACGCCCGTGCCTCCGGCGAGGCCGTGGTCAACCTGCTGAAGCAGGGCGTCACGGCCCGCGACATCGTCACCCGCGCGTCATTGCTCAACGCCGTGGCCGTGGTCATGGCCTTGGGCGGTTCCACCAACGCCGTGTTGCACCTGCTGGCCATCGCCAAAGAAGCTGAGGTGGAACTCACCCTCGATGATTTCAACGAAGTCAGCGACAAGGTCCCGCATCTGGCCAACGTCAAGCCTTTCGGCGACTACGTCATGAACGACGTGTTCAAGATCGGCGGCATCCCCGTCGTCATGAAGGCGCTTCTCGACGCCGGACTCATCGACGGCGACTGCCTCACCGTCACGGGCAAGACCGTCGCCGAAAACCTGGCGGGCATCAACCCGCCGGATCCGGACGGCAAGATCCTGCGTGCCTTGGACGACCCGATCCACGAGAATGGCGGGCTGTCGATTCTGCGCGGCTCCCTCGCCCCGGAGGGCGCGGTGGTCAAGACCGCCGGCTTCGACGCCGAGGAATTCACCGGCACCGCCCGCGTCTTCGACCGCGAGCAGCCGGCCATGGACGCCGTCCTAAACGGTGAGCTGAAAGCCGGCGACGTCGTGATCATCCGCTATGAAGGGCCCAAGGGCGGGCCCGGCATGCGCGAGATGCTGGCCATCACCGGCGCCATCAAGGGCGCCGGCATCGGCAAGGAGGTCTTGTTGATCACCGACGGCCGGTTCTCCGGCGGCTCCACCGGCCTGTGCATCGGTCACGTCGCGCCGGAAGCCGTCGACGGCGGCCCCATCGCCTTCGTCGAAGACGGCGACGAAATCACCGTCAACATCCCGAACCGCTCGATCGACCTGCACGTCGACGAACATGAATTAGCGCAGCGCCGTCATGATTGGAAGGCGCCGGACAACCCGCGTCTGCGTGGCGTGCTGGGCAAATACGCCAAGCTGGTGCACTCCTCCTCGGAAGGCGCCGTCTTGTATTAGTCGGCGGCACTCGCGCCGTTCTGGCGGCGCGTCCTTGCTCAATGGTGGGCCTCCTTGCTGCTTAAGCGGCAGGGAGGTTTTCATGTCGCGGAGTGAAAAGCGCTACGGGGAGGAGACCGTGTCGACGGCATGTTGCGCCTGCTCGGCAGTGAATTCCTCCCCGTATTCGCTGCTCGATTGCTGGTATAAACCAGCGTGAGAAAACGCAGCAAAAAGCCGGTGGCCCGGTCGATGACCCGGGTTCCTTGTGATCGACCGGGCCAC
>CALZCR010000053.1 GCA_945631445.1 uncultured Corynebacterium sp.
CGGCGTGCCCGTCGGCGACGACTCGATCCCGGTCGGCCGTATTTTCCCGGTCGGCGTGCGCTCCGGTGAAAACGGCGCCCTGCTCGGCGACGGCAAATCCGACACCGTCTACCGGGCGCTGGGTCGTGGCTTGGCGGCGCTGATGTCGGATGAAGTGTCGATGGAGAACTACAAGGCCTTCACCCTCGGCAACAAGGGCGGGGCCGGCGCGGACCAGAGCAAATATGCCTGGGGAGCGCCGGAATCGAAGAACGTGCCGTGGGGCACCTACGGTTACGCCCAGTTGTCGATGGGCCGCGACCGCTACGCCGAGTACGCCGCGCAGCGTCTGGCGCGTAAGGCAGTGGACCGTCTGTTGCACGGCCATTATGACCCGACCGACGATTCTTCCGCGGACGTGCAGATCCGCAAGCGTCTAGAAAATAATGCGGAACGCACCGTGCAACGGTTGAGCAGCCACCTGCCGCCGCAAGGCCAGGCCAGCAATTGGATCCGTGAGATGTTCCGTGGCGCCATCGGGTCGTGGACCCAGCAGATGAGCGGCACCATCCTTGAGCAGATCCCCAACGGGCACAATAAGCGGGGCAGCGAGTGGAGCCTGGAGATTGACCAGGCGCTGCGGGCAGTCAGCGAGCAGATCGAAAATAACTCGAAGAAGGAACTTTACGACGGGGTCACCGCGTGGGCGGGCGCCGACGGGATCCAGGCTTTCCTGCTGGAGATGCTGAAGGGCGAGATCGCCAAGTACGGAGTGCCCTACGGCGCCGCGCTACTGCAGGAGATCCGCGGTCAGATCGAGAACGTCATCCGTCCGGATCTGACTGCTCTCGTCGACGCGACGACTGGCCAGGCCGTGGTGATGACGCCGGACACCCGCGCCACCCTCGACGGCATTCGCAGCCGCATTGACGAGCCCGCCAAGTTTGCCCAGGACGTCCTCACCGGCAGCAGGCCGCAGATCGAGAATCGTGCCGTGGGGTTCATCGCTGGCCGGTTGAACACGGCGCTGGATGATTTCATCCGCAATTTCCTGGCTCCTCTGGCTGGCGCCATCCAGGCTCAGCACGAGGACCTGGAAAAATTCAGCGAATTGACCAGCGACGCCAACCTCGGCGTCGCCCAGCTGAAGACGAACGTTCCGGCCCTGTGGCCGGAAGAGGGCCAGCAGGAGGTGCCCAAGCGTTTCAGCCAAGCCGCCAACGAAGTCTTCCTCACGGAGGTGGACGCGTTCATCGGGCAGTTCGAGGCCGACGTCATCCAGTCGGCGAAAACGGAAGAAGACCAGGACTACGACTATGAGCGTGCGCTGAGCATCTCTGCCGAGCGCGTGGTCAGCGGCGACTGGGAGGCGCTGTCCGGCGCTGAACGAGCCCCGGGCGACCTGCTTCGCCTGTTGGACGTGTGGGTGGCCCGCGACCTGGGGACGGACCCGAACAACCCCGGGCTCACCAGGGACCCGCGTCCGGCCCGGTTCGAGTTCAAGGTGCGCACCGAAGACGTCCTCGAGCGCGCCCGTCAGTACATCCGCCGACCGGGTTTCTCGTTCCACCAGTTCATCTCCAGCTCCTTGCGTGACTTTGTCACGGCTCCGGGGCTCTCTGACCATGAACGCCGCGCCCGCCGCCAGCAGGTGCTGAGCAAGTTCGGGGAGGCAATGACCTACGCGCTGCCGCTGGCGCAGATCAACTCGCAGATGGTGCAGGCGATTTACAGCACCGAGGTCGTCTACAACTTCAACTTCTCCCGTATCCCCTTCGGCGGCGACGAGCTCGGCGCCCAGCTCGAGCAGGCGGTCCGGGATTACCCGAACCACCGCCCGACCGACATTTCGAAGCCGCTCGGCTCCGCCCTGGTCAACCAGGGAGAAGAGCGCTCGATCGACATCTTCGGTTCTTATCCGAACTACGCCCCGATCGTGTTCGACTCGTTGCTTCCGCCCGTCGAGAAGCAGTGGCGCCAGACGGTCGGCAACCGTTCCGAATTCTGGCACGGCCGCCGTGCCCGCCCTTTGCCCGCCGCGCTGCCGATGACTGACGTGGAACGCAAGGCGATGGTGATCGGCTGGTACGTCGGGCGCCTGGTCGGCCGGATCCATTTCCCCGGCACGCTGGACACCAGCGACATGACGCCGGTGCAGATCTTTGATGACCGGGTCGACCACTGGATCAACTTCGACACCCCCATGCTGACTCCGGTTTCCCGTTTCCGCGCGACCCTGGACTGGCTGCCCAACGTGTTGGAGTCCGCGGCCATGGCCTGGGCCCGCGCCGGCCAACAGCCGCTGTTCAGCTCCGTGGAGCCGTACCTGTTGCTGCGCAAGCTGTGGGACGCCGAACCGACCCCGTCGCTGCCGGGGCGCACCACGCAGGGCCAGCGTCTCCTGCACGAGTGGCTCTACGACGGGGAGCGCAAGTCCGGTGAGGTCCACATGATCGACGGCACTGGCCCGGGGGTCACCGCGCAAGCGCGCTTCGAAGCGGCGACCGCCTGGCTCGAGCGCCAGAACCAGATCGCCCAAGCATACGTCCCCAGCACCAAGCTCACCGCTGGCCAGCTATTCACCGCCTCTGACCGTCCTTACGCCGACATCACCGACCGTGAATTGGCTTCGCAGGTGCCGATCTTCGCCGACATCGCCCCCGACGTCGTCGAGGCCACCAGCAAGCTCGCTGAGGTGCTGGCGGAGTGCCTGCGCCAGGGACCGCCGCAGACCGCGCCCACGAGCATGCCCACGTCCGGTTTCCACTCCGGCGCCGGCCCCTCCGGTCGCCCCACCCTGCCGGGACAAGGTGAGTTTTAATGCAGCCCTCGCATGGCCATGACGCCGCCCTGACGGTGTTTTTGGGACGGGGACGACTCGCCCACGGGATTCGCCAGACGATGGAGGACTTCACGGCCACCGGACTGGTCCGTGAACTGGTGTGGGTGGACGCGGACGCTTTCGAGTCTTCGTCGTCCCCGGTGACGCATCTGCACTTGGACGGCGACGGCGTCCCTCGGATCACCCGGGAGCCGTTCAACGTGTTGGTGGCGCGCTCGGGCAAGAACCGGATCCACCTCGGCGTGATCAACGTCGTCGGCCCGGATGACAGCCAGCTGGGCAGCGCGGAGCTGTCCACGCTGCTGAACGTCATCGATTCGGTGAGCACCGGTCTCAACGTCCACCGGACTAACCTGATCGTTTCCGCGGTGGGCGCCCCGCACGAGGACGATCTCCCCATCTTGCGTGGTTACACCAATCTCATGCTGGCCCCGGAGGATTCTCCCGGGCCGGAGGCGGCCACGGTGCCCTTTCATTTCGATCGCCTGGACAACCGTTTCACGCTGCATTGCGTGGCCGGCGTCGCCAGCCTCTTCGGCCTCTGGGAAGGCAGCGCCACCGCGCCCGTCAGCGCGCTGGAACCCGCGAACGGAACGACGTTCCGGCTGGTGCGCGCGTTCTACCGCCGCATCGACGGCCAAGAGGTGCAGGCCCGGTTGAAGGCCCGCATCTTGGACACCGAAGACAACCCCCTGCCCAGGCTGGATCTCCCGGGCCAGGACACCTCTGCCCAGTACACGGAAAACCCGGAGGCCTTTGCCGCCACGGCAGCCGAGGATCTGCTCCAGGAATTCAACCGCCGGCTGGAAGGCGCCCGCAACGACGCGTTGGTGGAACAGACCCGGGAAACCACCTCGGGGAAGGCGGTGGGCGAATTTCTGGGCACGTGGTGGCGGAAGTTCCGCACCACCCCGCAACGTTTCTGGGCGGAGTTTCGCTCGGAGTCGTCGTCCCTGATCGATGACACTGCGCAATCGGCGATTTACGGTTCGCACTCGGGCACTCACGTGGGCCGAGCTCCAGGCGTGCATCACGCCGAGGAAGGGACTTTCGGTTCCGCGGGTGGGCCGGCGCATCCTGACCAGGTGCATCAAGCCGCGAAGGACCTGGGCCAGCTGTGGGTCAGTTACGCCAACACGGCGATGTCCCTGTTGGACGCCCAGGCCCGCCCGATCTTCGCGGCCCAGGGCGGCGTAGCCCGTCCCCGGGTCGTCGCCGGGCGCGAAGGATCGCAGGTGCAGGTCGCCCGCCGCTCCGCCGACGTCATCCCGGGGCCGTCCCGAAATTTCGGGGAAGACGTGCCCGTGGAGGTCAAAGCCGACATGGGGGGCAGCGAGATATCGCCTTATGATGTGCTGGGCATCGCCGACTACGAACGTAGCCTGTCGGATCATCGCCACGGCGGGCAACGCAACATCGGCAAGGTCATCGGTGACTTCAAGCAGTGGCAGCAGGACAACTCCACCAGCTTCGCCTACTTCGTCGGTCGTGGGTTGGTGGACAAGCGCGATACGCTGCGTGAACACGAAAAGCAGCTCGAACATCAACTGGCCGAGGCAGAAAAGCACGAGCAGGGGACGAAAGGCTCCGGCCGGGCGGGCGGGGTGTTCCGGTGGCTCGGCTGGGTGACCTTCTGGTCGCTGGCGGTCTTCCTCTTGCTGTGGGGATACGGCAACCTACGCACTGACGACGCCGGCGTCCCCATGTGGCAGTGGGTGCGCAACCTCAACGGCGCTCCCGCCGGCACCCTCGTCTGGATGCTGTCTATCTGGCTGGGACTGTGGCTGCTCTTCTGGATCATCCAAGTGGTCTTCGAGACCAGGAACGAGATCCAGGTGATGCATCGACGCAGGACCATGAGGTCCAGAGAGGAGGCCACGCGCAGGAACCTGCGCGCGACCCGGGAAGCACGCGTCCGAATCGACGTCGGCTACCAACAATTCTTGTCCATGTCGCAGATGATGGGCGCACTGCTGGAACGGCCCTTCGGAAAGGTCACTCACCTGCGGGTGGATTCGACCATTCCGGTCAACACCATGCCCGATTCCGTGGTCTTCGCGGAAGCCTCGCCGCACGCCGACGCGGTGGAACGGCTCGCCACGTCTTTCCGACGCGAGATTTACCGGGAAGGGTGGCTCAACACCTATGTCCTGGGGGCGCTGCAGGAGGCCGCCACGGACTTCGAGGCGCGTTCAGACGGGCGCATCGCGGTCAATGACGTGTTCGGGACGACCGGCCGGGGCACCGCCGGCCAATTGAGCAGACTGGCTGACTGGGTCACCGGGCAAGAGTTCGGTTCCCGGGACCGCAGCCGGGAGAAGTGGCGCGAGATCGCCCAGCAGCTGCGGGAGGGCAGCCACCGCAACGACGCAGAAATTCTGTCTCCGCAGCAGATGTACCGGTCCGGCAAAAAACACGTGGTCTCCTCTCAGCCGGGTTTGGCGGACGTCCGCGAGGTCGGGTCCTTCAACGGTGAGATCGCCACTGAACGGGGCCGGGTCAACGGAATTCTCGATCTCGACCCCAGGTACTGCACTTATGACCGCAACATCAACACCTTCGACGCCATCGGCGTCAGCGAGGTGCTCGTTCAGGTCGGCGAATCCGCCAGCCAAAACGATGTGGCGCTGCACCGGGCCACGCGGGAGCGCATCAGCGAGGAGATCTTGCACAACATGCCCGTCAGCGAGGATTCCCGGCCCCAGAGCGGGTCTGCCGTGCGTTCGCCTCAGCCACGACACCAGCTTCCAGGAATGGGGGAGTTTTAGATGTCATTCGAAATTCAGGTTCTGGAAGCGTTCCAGACCTGGCGTGACGCCGCTTTACAACGACATCCGCTGGAGGCGCTCCCAACCGGGGAGGAGCTGGTCGCCGCAGCCCGGGACCACACCGAACTCGAGCCGGGCGGCGAGTTTCCTGCTCTCCTCGTGTGGGCGGATGCCCTGAAGAAGGTCCGTGCCTTGGCGCTGACGGACAACACCGACGTCATTCCGGTCTCGGAAGACTTGTACGAGCCGAATCTGGATCCGTTCCCGGGACCGGCAGCGGCGCCGGAAACGACGGAACCGGAACAGGCGGAAGAATACCTGGAACCGGAAGAAGAGTACGCCGAGACGGTGGTAGACGACCTGTGGGCCAGCGTCGCGACCCCGACTCCCACCCCCGTGCAAGAGGACTACCTCGACGAAGAAAACCACCCGGCAGAGGCTACGGCCGAGGAACCCGAGCTCGCAGAGACGTGGGATCTCACGCAGTTTGAGGAACCCGCCCGGGACCGGGACACCAGCCCCGAGACCGATCCCGACGAACGTCACTATCAGCCCCATGAATTCCGCATGCTGGACGGGTTCGCCGACGTCGAACCGATCCCCGGCGCGAATCTGTGGCTGGAGGAAACCGCGGCCGGCGCCATCGCCTTGAATTGGAACCTGCCGGAGGAGAGCTATTCTTTCGGCGCGGCAACCCGTCTGTTCCGGGTCGTCAGCGACGAGGTGGAATTTGAGTTGGACCCTGAGTTGGGCGAGCCGAGGGCAGTCACCGTCGGCACCCGGTGGGTCGACACCGCCGATCTGACCACCGCTTATCGCATGTACCAGGTCTGGGTCCACGAAGGCAGCTCGGAGACGGACGCCTTGCGCGGCGAGCCCCGGTTGGTGGGGGAGCGGTGGTTCATCCGTCCGATTGAAAGCATCGAATTGTCGGTCGCGGGCTCCGTCGTCAAGGGGCAGTGGAAACCGGAGAAGCACACCCACCGGGTGGCGGTGTTCGCGGCGCAGACCACGGAACGGCGCACCCAGTCCCGGCGCAACGAGATCGCCACAGACACCCAGAACTTGCAGGGCTTTCGCTATACGCCGAAGTTTAAGGGCGTGGACTACAAATTCGTCGCCCAGCGCTACGTGTTGATTAAGGGCCAGCAAGTCGCTTCCGCCCCCTCCACGGAGTTCCTCGTCGGGGTGCCGGCGGAGGTGGTGGAGGTCCCCATCGACGTGGACGACGTTTCCGACGGCTTCGAGACCAGGTTCAACGTCAGCTGGGAGAAGCCGAGTTCCGGGGAGGTGCGGATCTACCGCACCAAGGAGGCCCCGGTGGACGGGTTGAGCGATCAGGTCGTGGAAGTGGACCAGTTGGAAAGCTTCGGTTTGGCGCAGCGGGACTGGACCAACGACTTGGAGCGCGGGTTGACCACGTGCCGCGTGGATTGGCCGGAGGACTGGTACTCGGTGTTCCTGACCCCCGTCAGCGTCGTCGGCAAGCAGGCCAAGGTCGGTCGTTCCCACTCGCGGGTCCGGGTCGGCGACATCACCAACGCCACGCTGCATGAGCGCGTCAACAATCAATTGCTGACCTTCGGGTGGCCGGAGGAGGCGCACGAGGTCACCGCCGTGTTCGGCACGCACGGCACGGGCAACTACATCACGCCGGAGTCTCCGGCGGGAGGGACGAACATCGCCTCCATCCACGAGCAGGGGTACAAAGAGGAGGGGGGAATGCGCGTCACCTTGCCTGCCGCAGGCGACGTCGCGTTGTTCCCGTCCCGGGTGTACGACGGCCGGCAGATCTGGGGCGATCCCGTGGTCCTGCATTATGACGGAGTGCGCAGGTACTGGTACGAATTCCGGGCCGCGCAGGACCGGATCATCCTCGTCATTTTTTCTGAACGCGAGGAACACGAGCACCGTTCCTTCACGCTGCGTCAGCAGGTGGGCAGGCTTCCCCTGGAGCCGGGCGACGGGCTGGAAGTCAAGACCCGCCGCATCGTGGAAAACGGGGTGGCGGAAGCGGACTACCTCCCCGGAGTCAACGCCGGCCACCTTTATCCGCGGGAGACGGTCACGGAGTACTGGGAGGTCTCTCCGGAGGTGTTTCATGCTCCGCAGGGAAGTTTCCTGCGCCTGTTTGCCCGCGCCGACCATGAACCCGGCACTCCCGTGGCCGCTTTGATCGACCCCAATCCCGCGACGCTTCGTGTGGACGAGTGGCGCCGTTACTTCTCGGGCCACCAGGGGTAGGGGCGAGATGGCTGAGAAGAAGCCTGCCCCCAGGTGGTCGCACGTCACCTACGCCTCCTTCCGCAACGACTCTGGAAGCGGAGGGTGGAAGGTGGGCCCGACGACCCGCGCGGATCAGGCGGACGAGCAGCTGGTGACGGAGCACGCCCCGACCAGCGTGCTTCCCACCCGCGCTTTCGACGACTTCATCGGCGCAGCGGAGATCGAAGACTTGCCGCGACGCCTCGAATACATCCCGCTCGGGGACCGGGGTTTGTTGATGCAGTCGGTGCCCGCCGGCAAGGACGCGACCGGACGGCCCGGAAACGTGTTCACCCACGCCGTGATCGACCATGACCTGACCCGGCCGTGGGAGGCGATTTACCCGATCAACGTCTACCGTTCGAAGGATTTGCTGACCCCGTTTCGGATGGCGTCGGTCAACG
>CALZCR010000054.1 GCA_945631445.1 uncultured Corynebacterium sp.
GGGGGAAAACAAAAAGCGCCGGGGCCCGCGCCCTCTGTGAGAAGGTGCGGGCCCCGGCGGGGTGATCAAGCGATCAGACGGGGGGACGCCTACTTGGCGGTGCCGTCGGTCAGGCCGGAGTCGACCCAGCTCATCATGCCGCGCAGCTGGGCGCCGGTGTCCTCGATCGGGTGGGAGTTGTACTCCTCGCGCAGACCCTCGAGTTCCTTGTTTCCGCCCTCGACGTTGGCGATCAGACGCTTGGTGAAGGTGCCGTCCTGGATCTCCTTGAGGACGTCCTGCATGGCCTTCTTGGTCTCAGCCGTGACGATGCGCGGGCCGGTGACGTAGCCGCCGAACTCAGCGGTGTCGGAGACCGAGTAGTTCATGTTCTTGATGCCGCCTTCGTACATCAGGTCCACGATCAGCTTGAGCTCGTGCAGGACCTCGAAGTAGGCCATCTCCGGCTCGTAGCCGGCCTCGGTCAGGACCTCGAAACCGGTCTTGACCAGTTCCTCGGTGCCGCCGCACAGCACGGCCTGCTCACCGAAGAGGTCGGTGACGGTCTCGGCCTCGAAGGTGGTCGGGATGACACCGGCGCGGCCGCCGCCGATGGCGGAGGCGTAGGACAGCAGCAGTGCCTGCGCGTCGTTCTTCGGGTCCTGGTCGATGGCGATCAGGCAGGGCACGCCCTTGCCGTCTTCGAAGGTGGAGCGGACCAGGTGGCCCGGGCCCTTCGGCGCGACCATGCCGACGATGACGTTGTCGGCCGGCTTGATCAGGTCGAAGTGGATGTTCAGGCCGTGGCCGAAGAGCAGTGCGTCGCCTTCGTTGAGGTTCGGCTCGATGTCGTTGGTGTAGATCTCTGCCTGAGAGGTGTCCGGGGCCAGCAGCATGATGACGTCCGCCCAGGCGACGGCCTCAGCGGTGGTCTTGACCTCGAGGCCGGCCTCCTGCGCCTTGGCGACGGACTTGGATCCCTCGCGCAGGCCGATGACGACCTCGACGCCGGAGTCGCGCAGGTTCAGGGAGTGGGCGTGGCCCTGGGAGCCGTAGCCGATGACGGCGACCTTGCGGCCCTGGATGATCGACAGGTCGGCGTCGCTGTCGTAGAAAACCTCAATTGCCATGAAGGAACTCACTTTCAGGTGGATGCCGCGCCAGGGCAGCGTCCGTAGTCAGATTCGGAAGTGTCTAGTTAGGTATTGTGCCACACTCCATGCGCGAAGTGTGTCATGTGGTGGGAGCAGGTGTCCCTATTGGGCACTTTTCTCCCACCAAGTGGGATTTACTTGTTGGTCGGGGCCATGGTCTTCGGGCCGCGGTTCAACGCGACCAAGCCGGACTCCACCAGCTCACGAATGCCGAAGGTCTCCAGCACCTCCAGCAGGGCGTGCAACTTGCCCGGGGTGCCGGTGGCCTCGATGACCACCGAGTCCGGCGACACGTCGACCACGCGGGCGCGGAAGATGTTGGCCGCGTCCACGACCTGCGGCCGGTTGGTGTTGTTCGCGTCGACCTTGACCAGCATGATCGCACGGGAGACCGTCGTCTCGTCGTCGAGGCGGACGACCTTGATCACGGGGATGATCTTGTTGAGCTGCTTGGTGATCTGCTCGATGGAACGCTCGTCGGCGTCCACCACGATCGTCAACCGCGCCAGGCCCTTGGTCTCGGTCTTGGCGGAGACCAACGACACGAGGTTGAAGCCGCGGCGGGTGAACATCGCGGTCACACGCGAGATGATGCCCTCGGTGTCCTCCACCTGGACGCTGAGGACGTGGCGGGTGGGTTCATTCAAGGCGGTGGCCATTTACTTCTCCTCCTGCTGAGCAGATTCGTCGATAGCTTCATCGATGGTGGCGGGCGTCTCGGCGGCCGAAGACTCTTCGTCGAAGTCCGGGCGCAGGCCGCGGGCGTACTCAATGTCCGAGTTGGAGCTGCCGGCCGCGATCATCGGCCAGACCTGCGCGTCCTCCCCGACGATGAACTCGACGACGACCGGGCGGTCGTTGATCTCGCGGGCGCGGGCAATCGCCGGGGCGACGTCCTCCTGCTTGGTCACGCGGATCGCCTCACAACCGAGGGCCTCAGAGAGTTTGACGAAGTCCGGGACGTAGGTGTCGCCGCTGCCGAGCTTGGTGCTCGAGTAGTTCTTGTCGTAGAACAAGGTCTGCCACTGGCGGACCATGCCCAAGTTGCCGTTGTTGATCAGGGCGACCTTGATCGGGAAGCCCTCCACCGCGGCGGTGGTCAGCTCCTGGTTGGTCATCTGGAAACAACCGTCGCCGTCGACGGCCCAGACTTCCTTCTCCGGCAGGGCGGCCTTGGCCCCGACCGCCGCGGGGACGGCGTAGCCCATGGTGCCCAGGCCACCGGAGTTGAGCCAGGTGCGCGGGTTCTCGAAGTCGATGAACTGCGCGGCCCACATCTGGTGCTGACCGACGCCCGCGACGTAGATCGCCTCCGGGCCGGCCTGCTTGGACAGTTCCCCGATGACGAACTGCGGGGACAGCGAGCCGTCCTCGTTGTCGTCGTAGCCGCGCGGGAAACGCTCCTTCATCTCCGTCAGGTAGGTGACCCACGGGCGGAAGTTGAACTCGGCCTTCTGCTTGCCGACGGCGCGTGTCAGCGCCCCGAGGACCTCCCGGGCGTCGCCGACGATGGGGACGTCGACCTCGCGGATTTTGCCGATCTCCGCCGGGTCGATGTCGGCGTGGATGACCTTGGCCTCCGGGGCGAAGGACTCGGTGTCGCCGGTGACGCGGTCGTCGAAACGCGCGCCGATGGTCACCAGCAGGTCGGACTTCTGCAGGGCCCCGACCGCCGGGACGGTGCCGTGCATGCCGGGCATGCCCATGTGCAGCGGGTGGGACTCCGGGAAGGAGCCGAGCGCCATCAAGGTGGTCACGACCGGGATGCCGGTGGCCTCCACGAGCTCAGCCAACTCCTTCGAGGCGTTGGCCTTGATCACGCCGCCGCCGACGTACAGGACCGGGCGCTGCGCCTGGGAGATCAGCTTGACGGCCTGATCGATCTGGCGGTGGTGCGGGGTGGTGACGGGCTTGTAGCCGGGCATGTCGTACTGCGGCGGCCAGACGAACTCGAACTCGGCGTTCTGGACGTCCTTGGGGATGTCCACCAACACCGGGCCGGGGCGGCCGGTCGAGGCGATCTCGAAGGCGGCGGCGAGGGCGGCCGGGATCTCTTCGGGATCGGTGACGATGAAGTTGTGCTTGGTGATCGGCATGGTCACGCCGCGGATGTCCGCCTCCTGGAACGCGTCGGTGCCCAGCAGCGAAGAACCCACCTGGCCGGTGACGGCGACCATGGGGACGGAGTCGAGGTTCGCGTCCGCCAGGGCGGTCACCAGGTTCGTCGCGCCCGGGCCCGAGGTCGCGATGCACACGCCGACCCGGCCAGAAGCCAGGGCGTAACCTTCGGCGGCGTGGCCGGCGCCCTGCTCGTGGCGCACGAGCACATGACGCAGGCCCTTGGAGTTATAGAGGGCGTCGTACAACGGGAGGACTGCGCCGCCGGGAAGACCGAACACCAAGTCGGTGCCGAGCTCCTCCAGCGACCGGACGATGGCCTCCGCGCCGGTCATCCGCTCGACGATGCGTGTCGCCGAGGAATCTGAGGACGCGGCCTTTGTGGCCTGGGCGGCCGATGTGGGCTTTTTAGCTGCCACGGTTAAAGCTCCTTGTTCTAGCGAGATCCTGAAGTTAGGGGCCGGGCTGGTGGTGTACGTTTCCGGCGGCTGCGGAGTCAGTGCTTGTCATGAGTGCGGACAATGGACGGACAACAGACCATAAACGGCAAAAACCCTCGAGGTAGCACATTGGGTGGGTGCTATTCGAGGGCGCTTACCGGGGACGACTGCAGGTCGGGTCAGTCACTGCGGCAAGCGCCGAGCTACTACGAGTACCTGAAGTCGCGAAATGGTCATGTGCCCATCATACACACGAATTTTCAGGAACCCCACCAGGTGCCCCCATCAACTTTTGAGCAAATGGGATTACATTAAGGGACCATGACCTCCCTGACTATCTTTCTGTCTCAAGCATGGCAGTGGGTCGCAGACACGGGCATCAACCTCGCCCTGATCTTCGTCCTCGCCCTGCTCGTCCCCCGCGCGGGCAGATTCGCAGAGCGGCGGATCGAACACAACGTCAAGGAATCCGTCGACGAGGATCAGGGCAAGACCCACCTCGCCTTCGCCGGTGTGGCGATCTACGTCGCCCAAATCGTCGCGTACTTCCTGCTGTCCATTTGGTTCCTGCAGGAAATCGGCTTCTCGTTGGCCGGCGCCGCGATCCCCGCCACCGTCGTCTCCGCCGCGATCGGTTTCGGCGCGCAATCCATCATCGCAGACTTTCTCGCCGGTTTCTTCGTCCTGACCGAGAAGCAGTACGGCGTGGGCGACTGGGTGCGGTTCGTGGGCAACGGCGTCGAGGTCGAGGGCACCGTCATCCAAGTCACGATGCGCGCCACTCAGATCCGCACCCTGAAACAGGAGACGGTCATCATCCCGAACTCCACCGCCCGGGTGTCGATCAACACCTCCAACTTCTGGTCGCGGGCGGTCATCGTCATGCCGGTCCCCCTCCTCGGTTCGTCCAGCCCGGCCGACGCGGCCGCGCGGGCGGAGGCCGCCACCCGGCGCGCTTTGGAGAACGAGGACATCGCCGACGACCTCATCGGCGAACTCGAGGTCCAGCCCGCGGTGGAGGTCACTCCGCCCGCGACGGTGGGCATGCCGTGGACGGTGGACATGCGTTTCATGGTCCAGGTCGAAGCGGGCACGCAGTGGCAGGTGGAGCGCACCGTGCGCATGTCCATCTTGGAGGAGTTCTGGGACGAGTACGGCTCCGCCACCACCGTGACCGGCACCCTCACCGATTCGGTGTTGCGTTCGGCGGAAGCCGCCGCCCCGCCGGAGGAGACCATCGCGGCCCGCCGGACGGTCGTCGAGGATGTTCCCCGCACGGATGAGACAGAGCAGTTGCCCGCGTCCGCCCGTCCGTCGCGGGAGGTCGAGGAGGATCTTCCGGCGGAACACTCGACCGTTCCGGCCGGCTATGAGACCCCCTCCGGCAAAGATCCCGCGGCTGATCAGGGTGGCGCGGGCCTGACCACGGAGGGCACTGACACCGCCGCTGACAGTGACAGTGACGAAAAGGACACGCATCCCGCCACCGTCGTCATGGGTTCCACCGCGGCGGCGACCAAGAAAAGCACCGGCCCGGCCCGCGAGGAGGTGCTCCCGGAGGAGAACGAGGGCACAAAAGAGACAGCGGAGGAGGAGTCCTCTCCCCTGACCGGTTGGCGCCGCACGATCACCTGGGGCGGCAACATGCGTCTGTCGACGGCCTTCTTGTTGCTTGTTCTGCTGGTGCTGCTGGTGCTGCGCCTGCTGATGGCCTCCGCCGAAACCGCCGACGGTGAACGTGTCTCTGGCCCGTTGGCCCCGCGCCCCATCACCATTGGCGGCACCTCCGAGGAAGAGGAGCTCGAGCCCGTGGAGCAGCCGCAGCAACAGCAGCCGGTGACCCCCACGGAGCAGGATCAGATTCCCGGCACGCCCACGCCGACCTTCGGCACCCCGGCGCCGAACGCCCCGGGAGAACAGCCGACGGCCACGGACTCGCCGAACGCCACGCAGCAGCCGCAGCAGCAGAATGCCCCGCAGCAACGTCAGCAGGATTCCCCCGGGGTGCAGCAGACCCAGCCGCAGGATTCACCTGCCCAGCAGCAGACCGCCACGCAGCAGCCGACGGAACCGATGTCGCCGAGCGCCGGAACCAACCAGAACTACTTCGGCGGGACCGGCGGCGGCGCCGGGGCAGGGGCGGAATCGGAAACCGGCCTGCAGTGAATTAGGCTGATTAGCCATGAGCACCAACAGCACTGACGGCACGGGCCCGACTGACGGCGTTTCAGGCGAGAAGGTCTTTCATCCGGAGCGCACGCACGTATTCGCTGCGCTCCTGATGATCGGCATTTCCTTGAT
Source organism: uncultured Corynebacterium sp. (assembly GCA_945631445.1). Taxonomy (GTDB): domain Bacteria; phylum Actinomycetota; class Actinomycetes; order Mycobacteriales; family Mycobacteriaceae; genus Corynebacterium. Next base: position 5,993 of record CALZCR010000054.1, read on the forward strand.
GGTCATCGGCGTCGCCCCCCTCCGGCTGTTCTGGATCCTGATTTTCCCGGCGTTGTTCATCTGGTGGGCGTTGCGCTCGCAGGTGACCGTCACCGACGACGGCGTCTCCATCCGCTACGCCTTTCGTTCCGGAGTCACCGCTTCGTGGGACGAGATCGAAGGCGTGGGTTTCAAGGGCGCGAAAACCCTGCTGCGCACCACTGACGGCAAGGAGCACCCGATGCCGGGGGTCACCTTCAATTCCCTGCCGGAGCTGGCGGCCGCGTCCCGGGGCCGCATCCCGGACGCGCTGACCGCCGGCCTGGCGGCGCAGGACGGCAAGGTGTCGGTGATCAACCAGGACGGCAATCAGGTGTTGATGACTCAAGAGGAACACGCCGCGTACCTGGCCGCCCAACGTCAGCGGCAGGCGCAAGACGGCACCACCGATGCCTGAGTGAAACCGGGGCCCGTAGCGGCCCCGGAAAGTGCACGCCTCGTCATTTCTGATCGGTATCTTTCGCAAGGAGATTCATAGTGTTTCCGCTTCGTTCACGAGTCACCACCGTCGGCCGTCAGGCTGCGGGCGCCCGCTCTCTGTGGCGCGCCACCGGCACCCAAGAGCACGAGTTCGGTAAGCCGATCGTGGCCATCGTCAACTCGTACACCCAGTTCGTGCCCGGTCACGTCCACCTGAAAAACGTCGGCGACATCGTCGCGGACGCCGTGCGCGCCGCCGGCGGCGTGCCCAAGGAGTTCAACACCATCGCCGTCGACGACGGCATCGCCATGGGCCACGACGGCATGCTCTACTCTCTGCCGAGCCGCGAGATCATCGCCGACTCCGTCGAGTACATGGTCAACGCCCACACCGTCGACGCCATGGTGTGCATCTCCAACTGCGACAAGATCACCCCGGGCATGCTCAACGCCGCGCTGCGGCTGAACATCCCGTCGGTGTTCGTCTCCGGCGGGCCGATGGAGGCCGGCAAGGCCGTGGTCGTGGACGGGGTCGCCCACACCCCGACCGACCTGATCACCGCGATCGCCGCCTCCGCCAACGACGCCGTCAGCGACGAAGGCCTGGCGGAAGTCGAAGCCGCCGCATGCCCGACCTGCGGTTCCTGTTCCGGCATGTTCACCGCGAACTCGATGAACTGCCTGACTGAAGCCCTCGGTCTGTCGCTGCCGGGCAACGGCACGACCCTGGCCACCCATTCGGCCCGCCGCGAGCTCTTTGAAAAGGCCGGCGCCGCCGTCATGGACATCGCCCGCCGCTACTACGGCGAGGAGGACGAATCCGTCCTGCCGCGCAACGTCGCCACCAAGGAGGCCTTCCAAAACGCCATGGCCTTGGACATGGCCATGGGCGGGTCCTCCAACACCGTGCTGCACATCCTGGCCGCCGCGCAGGAAGGCGAGATCGACTTCGGGCTCGAAGACATCAACGACATCTCCTACCGCACCCCCTGCCTGTCGATGGTCGCCCCCAACGGCGACGCGCACGTCGAAGACGTCCACCGCGCCGGCGGCATCCCCGCGATCCTGGGTGAACTCGACCGGGCCGGCCTGCTGAACAAGGACGTGCACTCCATCTCCTACCGCTCGCTCGACGAGTGGCTGGCGGATTGGGACATCCGCGGCGACTCGGCCACCGAGGAGGCCGTGGAGCTCTTCCACGCCGCCCCGGCCGGCGTGCGCACCACGGAGCCGTTCAGCCAGTCCTCCCGGTGGGAAGACCTCGACCGCGACGCCGAGAACGGCGTGATCCACTCCGTCGAGCACGCCTACTCCTCCGACGGCGGGCTGGTCATCCTGCGCGGCAACCTCGCCCCGGACGGCGCCGTGATCAAGGCCGCGGGCGTCGAAAAGGAACTGTGGACCTTCTCCGGTCCGGCTCGCGTCGTCGACAGCCAGGAAGCAGCCGTGTCGATGATCCTGAACAAGGAAGTCCAGGCGGGCGAGGTCGTCGTCATCCGCTACGAAGGCCCCTCCGGCGGACCGGGCATGCAGGAGATGCTGCACCCGACGTCCTTCCTCAAGGGCGCCGGCCTGGGCAAGAAGTGTGCGCTGATCACCGACGGGCGTTTCTCCGGCGGCACCTCCGGGCTGTCGATCGGCCACATCTCGCCTGAGGCCGCCCACGGCGGCTTGATCGGCCTGATCGAAAACGGCGACGTCATCTCCATCGACGTGGAGGGCCGCAAGCTCACCCTCGACGTCGACGACGACGAG
>CALZCR010000055.1 GCA_945631445.1 uncultured Corynebacterium sp.
GCCGGGGTGACGGCGTGGCGGCCGGTATCATCCGGGGCATGCGCTTAACGGAGTTTCAGCGACTGATCACGGACGAGTTCGGCGAGCAGGAAGGTAAGTGGATCGCCCACTCGCACGTGCTCGCGGGGCTGGGTGGGACGGCCGAGGAGCTCATCGAGCGCGGCGTCGACCCGCGGAAAGTGTGGGAGGGGCTCTGCGCAGATTTTGACGTCCCGGATGAGCGCCGCCTGGGGGTCGACCGGCCCGGTTTTTAACTGGCGGGAAGCCGGGCTACTTCAAGTTGGGCTCGAACATGCGTTCGTGTATGTTCGAGGGTGATGTCAGTGCCTCCGGTTATCCTCGCTCACGTGAATGCGTCGCCGCCGGGAGCCATTCGACCGGACGGCAGAGTCTAAGACGATGAGGGGGTTTCCGCGCCGCCACAGCGTGCCTCGTGCCTGACCGGCACACCACAGCAGGAACCGACCATCAGCCACTTTTAAGAGAACGGAAGTCAACCACATGGCAAAGAAGAGCACGAAGTCGCAGGCCGCCGGCGGGGACCGGAAGAAGGCGCTCGACGCCGCAATGGCGATGATCGAGAAGGACTACGGCAAGGGCGCCGTCATGCGTCTGGGCGACGAGGATCGCCCGCCGATCCAGGCCATCTCCTCCGGCAACACCGCCATCGACGTCGCTCTGGGCATCGGTGGTTTTCCCCGCGGCCGTGTCGTAGAGGTCTACGGCCCGGAATCCTCGGGCAAGACGACGGTGGCGCTCCACGCCATCGCCTCCGCTCAGAAGGAGGGCGGCATCGCCGCCTTCATCGACGCCGAGCATGCCCTCGACCCCGACTACGCCAAGAACCTGGGCGTGGACACCGACAACCTGTTGGTCTCCCAGCCGGACACCGGTGAGCAGGCCCTGGAGATCGCCGACATGTTGGTGCGTTCCGGCGCGATCGACATCATCGTCATCGACTCCGTCGCGGCCCTGACCCCGAAGGCGGAGATCGAAGGTGAGATGGGTGACAGCCACGTCGGCCTGCAGGCCCGCCTGATGTCGCAGGCGCTGCGCAAGATGACCGGTGCGTTGTACAACTCCGGCACGACCGCGATCTTCATCAACCAGCTGCGCGAGAAGATCGGCGTCATGTTCGGCTCCCCGGAGACGACCACGGGCGGTAAGGCGCTGAAGTTCTACTCTTCCGTGCGCCTCGACGTCCGCCGTATCCAGACCCTCAAGGACGGCCAAGACGCCATCGGCAACCGCACCCGCGTCAAGGTGGTCAAGAACAAGGTGTCCCCGCCGTTCAAGATCGCTGAGTTCGACATCATGTACGGCGAGGGCATCTCGCGGGAATCCTCCGTCATTGACCTGGGCGTGGAAAACGGGATCGTCAAGAAGTCCGGCTCCTGGTTCACCTATGAGGGTGATCAGCTGGGACAGGGCAAGGAGAAATCCCGGCTGTTCCTCAAGGACAATCCCGACCTGGCAGACGAGATCGAAACGAAGATCTTCACCAAGCTGGGCATCGGAGAACACGCGGCAGAAGAATCCGCGGACGACCCGGCCCTGTCCGTGCCGGGGGTCGAAGGCGAGGAAGGTCTGAGCGACGACCCGGTGGACATGGTCCCGAACGTCGATTTCGACGACGAGGACGATGACAAGTAACACTCCCGACCCCGAGAAGATCGCCCGGCTCCGCGAAGCACTGGAGCAGTACTCGCCGGCAGAAGAGGGCGGCTTTTTCGACCGTGAGGCGGAAGAGGCCAAGGCGCAGGTGCGCAAACGTGCCCTCGGTCTGCTCGATCAGCGGGCGCGCTCCCGAGAGGAACTGCGCGGTCGGCTCATCGACGCGGAATTCGACCCGGACGTCGTGGACGAGGTGCTCGATGATCTGCAGCGTTCCCGGTTGCTCGACGACGCCGCCTTCGCCTACGAGTGGGTGCGTCAGCGGCATGCCCGGCGGGGAAAATCTGCGCGGGTCCTCGACCGCGAATTGCGGGAAAAAGGGGTGGCCGCCGCGCTCCGGGCAGAGGCCTTGGAGCAGATCGACGAAGCCGACGAAGAGGCCACTGCGCGTACCTTCGCGGAAAAGAAGGCCAGGTCGGTGAAAACCGCCCCCGTCGACCGCGAGGACTACAACCGGGAACTGCGGCGCGTGGTCGGGGTGCTCGCCCGCCGGGGATTCGACGGCGGCATGTCGATGCGTCTCGCTCGCGAGGCTCTCGACGCCAGGATCGCGGAATTGGACTAAGACCCCACCGGAGGCGCCCGGGACGTCAGACGCGTGCCCCGTTGACTTTTCTGTGCCGACAGCGAAAAGGCCGCCGCATCGAGGTGAATCGATACGGCGGCGTTAGTCGTCTACAGGCCAATCATTCATCAGGGGTGCGGATCTCCCGGTAACCGGGGGCGCGCCAGTCGACGTTGACGTTGTCTTTGGTGTCGATGCCCTGATCGGGTTGTTCGGGCACATGAGCGAAGATATTTCGTCGGGCACGACCTGCCCGGAGCTGGCGCTCCACCCGCTCCGCCAAGGCGGTCAGCCCCCAGTTGATCAGGATCATGACGATGGCCACGACGATCAACGAGGCGAGGTAGTTCTGGTAGACCGAGGAAGCCTGGACCCCGGATCGCACGATCTCCACGTAGCCGATCTGGTAGCCGAGGGCGGAGTCCTTCAGGGCGATGACCATCTGGGAGATCAGGGCCGGCAACATCGCGGCGGTCGCCTGCGGCAGGAGCACTTTCCACATGGTCTGACGGTGCGACAGCCCCAACGCCCGGGCGGCTTCCGTTTGCCCTTTGGGAAGCGATTTGATGCCGGCCCGGAGCACTTCAGCGATGACGGAGCCGTTGTAGAGGGTCAACGACACCACCACGGCGGCGAAGGCCAGCTGCTGTGGCGGCACGACCCCGTAGACGGCGAAGAGCTGGTAGGTGAAGATCATCAGCAACAGCACCGGGATGGCGCGGAAGAATTCGACGATGACGCCGCACAGCCAGCTGAGCGGCCGTGATTCGGAGAGCCTGCCGAGCCCCAACAACACGCCGGCGACGATGGCCAGCAGGATTGACGCGAACGCGGCCTTCAGCGTGCCCCACAGTCCCGGCAGCAGGTAAGTCGTCCAGGTCTGCGGCTGCAGAAACGGTTCCCATTTGGCCGCGTCGAGCTGGCCTTGGGAATGCAAGGTCCAGCCGACCCAGCCTAAGGCGGCGAGCAGGATGATCAGCGCGAGCAGCGACAGCAGGGCGTTGGTGCGCCGGCCGACGGGGCCGGGGGCGTCGTAGAGGACGGTGGCGCGCACGGTCATTTATTTTTTCACCGCCAGACGGTTCGACAGGGATCCCAGGGTCAGGCCCATGGGGAGGGTGAGGATGATGAAGCCCACCGCGAAGGCGGCGAAGATGATGAAGAGCTGATTTGCGTGGATTTCGATGGTTTCCTTCATCAGCAGGGAAGCTTCCGCCACGCCGATGACGGAGGCGATGGTGGTGTTCTTGGTCAAGGCGATGAGCGTGTTGCCCAGCGGCACGATGGAGGCGCGCACCGCCTGCGGAAAGACGATGAGCCGGAACAGTTGACTAAAGCCCAGCCCCAGCGAACGCGCGGCCTCAGCCTGGCCGAAGTGCACCGTGTTGATGCCGGAGCGCAGCGACTCGGCGACGAAGGCGGAGGTGTAGAGGATGAACCCCAAGATGGCGAGGCGGAAGTTTTGGTCCGTCAAGAAGGTCGGGGAGGAGCGCTCGGCCAGCTGCAGCCCGAGGTTTTGGTACAGGCCGAAGGAGCAGAACAGGATGATCAGCGTCAGCGGCGTGTTGCGGACCGTGGTGATGTAGAAGGTGGACAGCGAACGCAGCACCCGCACGGGGGAGACGCGCATGGCGGTCAACACGACCCCGAGCGCCAGCGAGCCCAGGGCCGACCAGAAAGTCAGCTGGATGGTGACCCAGAAGGCCGAAAGGATGGCCGGCCAGAGGTCGGCCCACAGTGCGTCCATGGCGGTGCGCGTCTCCTTGTCTGTGCGGGCGGGGGCGGGTTACTGGTCTAAGAAGGACAGGTCGCCCGGGGTGCCCGGGGTCACGCCCTCACCGGCGTCCAGGTTGGCGCTGACGAACTGGTCGAAGGAGCCGTCGTCGTGCATGGCGGTCAGGGCGTCGTTGACCGCGTCGGTGGCTTCCTCGTCGCCCTTGGTCAGCCCGACGCCGTAGTACTCGTCGGTGAAGGGTTGGCCGTCCTGCTCCATGGCGACGACCCGGAATTCGCCCGGGGACTGGGCGGCGTAGCCGTTGAGGATGGTGGCGTCGGTGGTCATCGCGTCGATGTTGCCTTGGCGCAGCGCCTCCGTGCAGGAGGAGTAGGTGTCGTATTCCTGCAGCTGGACGCCCTCGAGGACGTCTTTGACGGTCTGGGCCGGGGTGGAGCCGGTGACCGAACACAACAGCTTGCCGTCCAAGTCTTCGAGCGTTTCGATGGTGGTGTCGTCTTCACGCACCAACAGCGCCTGGTGGGTCAGCAGATAGGGGCCACCGAAGTTCACGGACTCGGCGCGGCCTTCGTTGATGGAGTAGGTCGCGGCGATCAGGTCGACTTCGCCGTTTTGGATGAGGGTCTCGCGCTGTGCGGACGGGGTTTCCCGCCAGGAAATCGCGGGTTCTTCCCAGCCGTTGGCTTCGGCGATGTGGTTGACCACGTAGGTGGCGACGTCGACGTCGAGGCCGGAGAGGGAACCGTCGGGGTTGCGCAGGCCCAAGCCCGGTTGGTCGTACTTGGTGCCCAGGGTGACTTCGCCCGCCTCAATGTTGGCGAGCAGGCCGTCGCCGCCGGAGGAGTCGTCGCCGCAGGCGACGAGCGTGGCGCCGGCGAGGCCGACGGCGGCGATGGTGGACAAGAGACGGATGGGGGTGCGAGACATGAGGGAACTCCTTGGGGAAAAGGTGGTCAGTGGGCGAGGATTTTGCCGAGGAAATCTTTGGCGCGGCCAGATTGCGGTGAGGTGAAGAATTCCTCGGGGGAGGCGTCTTCGACGATGGCGCCGTCGGCCATGAACAACACCCGGTCGGCTACTTTGCGGGCGAAGCCCATTTCATGGCTGACGACGAGCATGGTCATGCCCTCCCGGGCGAGGTCCGCCATGACCTCCAGGACTTCGTTGACCATTTCCGGGTCGAGGGCAGACGTCGGCTCGTCGAAAAGCATGACCTTGGGGCTCATGGCCAACGCCCGGGCGATGGCGACGCGTTGTTGCTGCCCGCCGGAGAGCTGCGCCGGGTACTTGTGCGACTGGTTGGCGATGCCGACCCGCTCCAGCAGAGCCATGGCGCGTTTCTCGGCGTCGGCTTTCTTGAGTTTGCGCACCTTGACCGGGCCGAGGGTGACGTTGTCTTTGATCGTCATGTGGGGAAAGAGGTTGAATTGCTGGAAGACCATGCCGACGTCCGCGCGCAATTTGGCGAGGGTTTTGCCTTCCTCGGGCAGGGGCACGCCGTCGATGGCGATGGTGCCGGATTCAATGGTTTCCAGGCGGTTGATGGTCCGGCACAGCGTGGATTTTCCGGAACCGGAGGGCCCGAGCACGACGACGACCTGGCCGGGCGGCACTTCCAGGTTGATGTCGGTCAGCGCCTGAAAGTCGTCGAAGTACTTGTTCACCCCCTCCATACGAATCATGTGGGAGGAGGCGGAATTGTCATGAAGTGTGTCCCGCGTCATAGGTAAGATGTTAGTCAGCCGGGCATGCGCCGGGAAGATAATGGGTGAAACAGGGGATTGATATTCTCATTCGGCTACCCCCGGGCCTCCCGGGGCGGAAAAGAAGCGCTGGTCATAACCACTGGTTCAGTGTTTAGGTCACCCCCGCGCGACTGACTACAATGACGCGCGTGATGCGGCAGACGAGTGACCTTTCCCAGACCATCGACGCCCGGCCGACGGCCCCGACCTACGAGGTCCGCACGTTCGGCTGTCAGATGAACGTCCACGATTCCGAACGACTGTCCGGCCTCCTGGAAGACGCCGGCTACCTTGCCGCCGATCAGGGGCAGGAGCCGGACCTGGTGGTGTTCAACACCTGCGCGGTGCGCGAAAACGCCGACCAGCGACTCTACGGCTCCTTAGGCCAGCTCAAAAGCACCAAGGACAATCACCCGGGCATGCAGATCGCCGTCGGCGGCTGCCTGGCCCAGAAGGACCGCGACACCGTCGTCGAGAAAGCCCCCTGGGTGGACGCCGTCTTCGGGACCCACAACATGGGCGCGCTGCCGGCGTTGCTGGAGCGCGCCCGGCACAACGATGAGGCGCAGGTCGAGATCGTCGAATCCCTCGAACAGTTCCCGAGCGTGTTGCCGGCCAAGCGAGAATCCGCCTACGCCGGTTGGGTCTCCATCTCCGTCGGCTGCAACAACACGTGCACTTTCTGCATCGTGCCCAGTCTGCGCGGCAAAGAGGTCGACCGACGCCCAGGCGACATCCTCGCCGAGGTGCAGGCGCTGGTCGATCAGGGCGTCAGTGAAGTGACCCTGCTCGGCCAGAACGTCAACTCCTACGGGGTGAACTTCTCCGACCCGGAGATGGGCCGCGACCGTTCCGCATTTTCCAAGTTGCTGCGCGCCTGCGGCGAGATCGAGGGACTGGAGCGCGTGCGTTTTACCTCCCCACACCCGGCGGAGTTCACCTCGGACGTCATCGACGCGATGGCGGAGACCCCGAACGTCTGCCCCCAGCTGCACATGCCGCTGCAGTCCGGCTCCGACAAGGTGCTCAAAGACATGCGCCGCTCCTACCGCTCGAAGAAGTTCCTGGCCATCCTGGACGAAGTGCGCGCCAAGCTCCCGCACGCCTCGATCACCACCGACATCATCGTCGGATTCCCCGGCGAGACCGAAGAGGACTTCCAGGCCACCCTGGACGTGGTCGAACGCGCCCGGTTCACCTCCGCCTTCACTTTCCAGTACTCGCCGCGCCCGGGCACCCCGGCCGCAGAGATGGAACAGCAGATCCCCAAAGAAGTCGTCCAGGAACGCTTCGAGCGCCTCGTCGCCCTGCAGGACCGGGTGGCGGGGGAAGAAAACGCCAACCTCGTCGGCACCACAGTCGAGCTGCTCGTGCAGGAAAACGGCCGCAAGAACGACCAGACCAACCGGTTGTCCGGGCGCGCCCGCGACGGCCGCCTAGTGCACTTCACCCCGGAAGGGGAACTCGACGGCGAGGTGCGGCCGGGAGACGTCGTGACCGCGGTGGTCACCGACTCCAAGCCGTACTTCCTCATCGCCGACGCCGGCGTGCTCAGCCACCGCCGCACCCGGGCCGGCGACATGTCGGCCGCGGGCCAGGTGCCCACCACCGCCCCGATCGGCGTCGGCCTGGGGATGCCGCAGATCGGAGCCCCGGCGCCGACGCCGGACGCCGGCCCGGCCTGCCACGCCTGACCTTTCGCCTCCCGCCAGTAGGATGGACTCCGTGAGACCCGGTCAGATCCTCGGCGGCCCCAGAGCCGCCGGAGGCTCCGGGCCCGCACCGACGAGGAAAGCCGAGAAACAGTTTTCATGAGCAGCAGCAACCACGCGCACAACGCACGTGACCTCCCCGACGCCGAGGCCAGCCGCGACCTGGCCGCCGCGGAAAAGAAGGCCGCCCGACGCATGGAGCTCGGCGGGCACCTGTGGGTGCTGCTCGCCGCGCTGGTGCTGTTCGTGATTTACCTGGTGACCCCGCACGCCGGAGACGTGCGCGGCTACGAGGTCGTGCTGCGCCTTCCCGCCGCCGTCGACGGCGACATCAAGATCACCGAATACGTCTACGCCTGGCTCAGTGCCTTGGGCATCGGCGTGTTCACCACCTTGACCCTGATCACCCGCCGGACCGTGTTCGGGTTAATCGCCTGGATGCTGACCACCGTGGCGCTGATTTTCTCCCTGCTGGCCCTGTGGCTGCGCCAAACCCGCAGCGTGGCGGATCAAGACATGGACATGAGCGTCGGGTTCTTCCTCTCGTTGATCGGCGTGGCGCTGGCCGTGTACAGCTACAGCCGAATCGCGTTGCGCCGTAGCCCCGAGCAGGCCCAACTGGCGGAGGCCCGCGCCCAAGACGAGAACCTCGACGAGGTCGGCTACCTGCAGCGGGAGGCGATGACCGTCCGCCAGCACACCTCCTTCGAGACCAACCCGCTGTTTGTCGACGACCGCCGCCAGCGCGCCACCGAGCGCTACCTGGCCTCCCG